>JAQZAY010000518.1 GCA_029239415.1 Pseudomonas sp.
ACCAGAACAGCGAGGTGAATATCATCAAGGGCGTGCAGGCCGGGGATGTGCTGGTCAGCGACGGCCAGTCGCGGCTCAAGGCCGGCGCCCGGGTGGAAGTGCTCAAGGAGCCGCCGCAAGTTATCCAGACCGCCGATGCCAGGGTGCAGCCATGAGCGGTAGCCGCTCGCCCTCGGCCTGGTGCGTCGATCACCCGGTCGCCACCCTGCTGCTGACATTCGCCTTGGTACTGCTGGGCATCATTGCCTTCCCGCGCCTGGCCGTCGCGCCATTGCCGGAAGCGGAATTTCCGACGATCCAGGTCACCGCCCAGTTACCCGGTGCCAGCCCGGATACCATGGCCTCCTCGGTGGCGACGCCGCTTGAGGTGCAATTCAGCGCCATCCCCGGCATGACCCAGATGACCTCCAGCAGCGCCCTGGGCTCAAGCCTGCTGACCCTGCAATTCACCCTGGACAAGAGCATCGACACCGCCGCCCAGGAAGTGCAGGCCGCGATCAACACCGCCTCCGGCAAGCTGCCCGGCGATATGCCGAGCCTGCCGACCTGGAAGAAGGTCAACCCGGCCGACAGCCCGGTGCTGATCCTCAGCGTCAGCTCCGCCAGCATGCCCGGCACCGAACTGAGCGACTACGTGGAAACCCTGCTGGCGCGCCAGATCAGCCAGATCGACGGGGTCGGCCAGATCAACATCACCGGCCAGCAGCGCCCGGCGATTCGCGTGCAGGCCTCCCCCGACAAACTCGCGGCGGTCGGCCTGACGCTCGCGGACATCCGCCTGGCCATCCAGCAGTCGAGCCTGAACCTGGCCAAAGGCGCGATCTACGGCGCCAACAGCGTGTCGACCCTGTCGACCAACGATCAACTGTTTCACCCCGACGAATACGGCCAGTTGATTGTGTCCTACAAAAATGGCGCGCCGGTGCAGTTGCGTGATATCGCCAGGGTCGTCAACGGTGCGGAAAACGCCTACGTGCAGGCCTGGTCCGGCGATACCCCTGGCGTCAACCTGGTGATCTCGCGCCAGCCCGGAGCGAATATCGTCGACACGGTCGACCGTATCCAGCAAGCACTGCCACGCCTGGAAGCGATGCTGCCGGCTTCGGTGCAGGTCAGCGTATTGACCGACCGCACCAAGACCATCCGCGCTTCGCTGCACGAAGTGGAAATGACCCTGCTGATTGCCATCCTGCTGGTGGTGGCGGTGATGGCCTTGTTCCTGCGCCAACTGTCGGCGACGTTGATCGTGTCGGCGGTGCTCGGTGTTTCGCTGGTGGCCAGTTTCGCGCTGATGTACGTGATGGGCTTCAGCTTGAACAACCTGACGCTGGTCGCCATCGTGATTGCCGTGGGCTTTGTGGTGGACGATGCGATTGTGGTGGTGGAAAACATCCATCGGCATCTGGAGGCCGGGCTGGACAAGCGCGAGGCCGCGATCAAAGGCTCGGGTGAAATCGGCTTTACCGTGGTATCCATCAGCTTCTCGCTGGTGGCAGCCTTCATTCCGCTGCTGTTCATGGGCGGCGTGGTCGGACGGCTGTTCAAGGAGTTTGCGCTGACCGCCACCTCGACCATCCTGATTTCGGTGGTGGTCTCGCTGACCCTGGCGCCCACCCTCGCATCACTGTTCATGCGGGCGCCGACCCATCATGCCCATGCCACACCCACGTTCAGCGAGCGCCTGCTGGCCGGTTATGCGCGCAACCTGCGCCGCGCCCTGGCCCACCAACGCAGCATGGCGCTGATCTTTATAGTGACCCTGGCCCTGGCCGTGGTCGGCTACGTGTTTATCCCCAAGGGATTCTTCCCGGTGCAGGACACCGGTTTTGTGCTCGGCACCAGCGAGGCCGCGGCCGATGTGTCGTACCCGGACATGGTCGCCAAGCACAAGGCCCTGGCTGACATCGTCAAGGCCGACCCGGCGGTGCAGGCGTTCTCCCACTCGGTGGGGGTCACCGGCAGCAACCAGACCATCGCCAACGGCCGCTTCTGGATTGCCTTGAAAGACCGCGCCGAGCGTGACGTGTCCGCCAGCCAGTTCATCGACCGCATCCGCCCGCAGTTGGCGAAGGTGCCGGGCATCGTCCTGTACCTGCGCGCCGGCCAGGACATCAACCTGAGCTCCGGTCCCAGCCGCGCCCAGTACCAATACGTGCTCAAGAGCAATGACGGCCCGACACTGAACACCTGGACCCAGCGCCTCACCGAAAAACTGCGTACCAACCCGGCGTTTCGTGACCTGTCCAACGACCTGCAACTGGGCGGCAGCATCACCCACATCACTATCGACCGCCAGGCCGCCGCGCGTTTCGGCCTCACCGCCACCGATGTCGACCAGGCGCTGTATGACGCCTTCGGCCAGCGCCAGATTAACGAGTACCAGACCGAAATCAACCAGTACCAGGTGGTGCTGGAGCTGGACCGCCAGCAGCGCGGCAAGGCCGAGAGCCTGAACTACTTTTACCTGCGCTCGCCGCTGACCAACGAAATGGTGCCGCTGTCGACGCTGGCCAGGGTCGACCCGCCTACGGTGGGAC
>JAQZAY010000095.1 GCA_029239415.1 Pseudomonas sp.
CTGTGGTTCTGCCTGGTCGCACTGTTGTTCAGCCAGCAGCGCGTGCGCGCGGGCTTCGCGCGCCTGGGCCACTGGTTCGACAGGGCGATGGGCGTGGTGTTGGTCGGCCTGGGTATCAAGATCGCCTTTGCTGAAATGCATTGAGGCTGGCGGCATCCCGCCAGTCATCCTTGTACCGGTCAAATCATTCCTTTGGCTGATTTGACCGGCCGGTCGCCGTTCTAGAGTACTGGCCTGACTTGCCTGTGTACTCCAGATAAGGGACTCCCATGTTGCAGACTCGTGTCATTGCCCCGGCCGAAGGGGCCTACGCCTACCCGCTGCTGATCAAGCGCCTGCTCATGTCGGGCGGCCGCTACGAGAAGACCCGCGAAATCGTCTACCGCGACCTGCAGCGCTTTACCTACCCGCAGCTCAGCGAGCGCATCGCGCGGCTGGCCAACGTGCTGACCGAGGCAGGCGTGAAGGCCGGCGACACCGTGGCCGTGATGGACTGGGACAGCCACCGGTATCTCGAGTGCATGTTCGCCATCCCGATGATCGGCGCGGTGGTGCACACCATCAACGTGCGCCTGTCGCCCGAGCAGGTGCTCTACACCATGAACCACGCCGAAGACCGCCTGGTGCTGGTCAACAGTGACTTCGTCGGCCTGTACCAGGCCATTGCCGGGCAGTTGAGCACGGTGGAGAAGACCGTGCTGCTCACCGATGGCCCGTCGCGCACCGCCGAGCTGCCCAACCTGGTCGGCGAATACGAGCAACTGCTCGAGGCAGCGAGCCCGCACTACGATTTCCCGGATTTCGACGAAAACTCCGTGGCCACCACCTTCTACACCACCGGCACCACCGGCAATCCCAAGGGCGTGTACTTCACCCACCGCCAGCTGGTGCTGCATACGCTTGCCGAGACCTCGGTCACCGGCAGTCTCGACAGCGTGCGCCTGCTTGGCAGCAACGACGTCTACATGCCCATCACGCCCATGTTTCACGTGCACGCCTGGGGCATCCCCTATGCCGCGACCATGCTTGGCCTCAAGCAGGTCTACCCGGGCCGTTACGAGCCAGAGATGCTCTGCGAGCTGTGGCGCAAGGAAAAGGTCACGTTTTCCCACTGCGTGCCGACCATCCTGCAGATGCTGCTCAACGCCAAGGGCGCCCAGCAGCAAGACTTCGGCGGCTGGAAGATCATCATCGGCGGCAGCGCGCTCAACCGCGCGCTGTACGAGGCGGCCAAGGCCCGCGGCATCCAGTTGACGGCGGCCTACGGCATGTCCGAGACCTGCCCGCTGATCTCCTGTGCGCATCTCAACGAAGAACTGCTGGCCGGCAGCGAGGACGAGCAGGTCGCCTATCGCATCAAGGCCGGCGTGCCGGTGCCGCTGGTCGAGGCGGCCATCGTCGACTGCGACGGCAAGTTCCTCCCGGCCGACGGCGAGAGCCTGGGCGAGCTGGTGCTGCGCGCGCCCTGGCTGAGCATGGGCTATTTCCAGGAGCCCGAGAAGGGCAAGGAACTGTGGGAGGGCGGCTGGCTGCACACCGGCGATGTGGCGACCCTCGACAGCATGGGGTTCATCGACATCCGCGATCGTATCAAGGACGTGATCAAGACCGGCGGCGAGTGGATCTCCTCGCTCGAGCTCGAGGACCTGATCAGCCGCCACCCGGCGATCCGCGAAGTGGCGGTGGTGGGCATCGCCGATCCGCAGTGGGGCGAGCGCCCGTTCGCCCTGCTGGTGCTGCACGATCAGCAGGATATCGACGCCCGCGCGCTCAAGGATCACCTCAAGCCGTTCGTCGAACTGGGGCATATCAACAAGTGGGCCATTCCGAGCCAGATCGCCATTGTTACTGAAATTCCCAAGACCAGCGTCGGCAAGCTCGACAAGAAGCGCATTCGCCTGGATATCAGCCAGTGGCAGGCCGGTAACAGCGCATTCCTGTCCACCTTGTAACCTGGCGGGCTGGGCGTGCGTCCCAGGTGCGACCCTTGTCCCAGAGGGGCTGGCGGCTTGTCAAAGCAGAAATATGAGCCATGCTTGCCTCTGCCAGCGCACAGGCCGGCCGTTCGGGGTGGGCCGCTGGCAGGACGCAAATCACACTTTAGAGGGATCTGGCACCTGTGCGTGCTGGCTATAGTCGGGCCAGGGGATTTTCAGGAACGGGGGAGCGAGCGTCGACAGTGACGCGGCCTCCAGGTGCGAGCGCACCGGGCAATCAGGCCGTCTCTGAAAGGACTCACTGCCATAACAAAAAAAGTACATGGAGTAGCGTCGATGACATCAGCAAACCTGTTCTGGCGCCGGGCCAAGCTGCCCCTGGCCGTCAGCCTCGCTTCCACGCTCGCCAGCCCTGCGTTCGGCGTCAGTTTCAACATCGGCGAAATCGAAGGCCAGTTCGACTCGTCGCTCTCCGTGGGTGCCAGCTGGTCGACGGCCAAGCGCAACGACAACCTGATCGGGGTCAACAACGGCGGCAAGGGCCTGTCGCAGACCTCCGACGATGGCCACCTCAACTTCAAGCGGGGCGAGACCTTCTCGAAGATCTTCAAGGGCATCCATGACCTGGAGCTCAAGTACGGTGACACCGGCGTGTTCGTCCGGGGCAAGTACTGGTACGACTTCGAACTCAAGGACGAACACCGCCTGTACAAGGACATCAGCGACTCCAACCGCAAGGAAGGCGCCCAGTCCTCCGGCGGCGAACTGCTCGACGCCTTCGTGTACCACAACTACTCGATCGCCGACCAGCCGGGCTCGGTACGCCTGGGCAAGCAGGTGGTGAGCTGGGGCGAGAGCACTTTCATCGGCGGCGGCATCAACTCGATCAACCCGATCGACGTGGCCGCCTTCCGCCGCCCTGGCGCGGAGGTGAAGGAAGGCCTGATCCCGGTCAACATGTTCTACGTCTCCCAGAGCCTGACCGACAACCTGTCGGCCGAGGCCTTCTACCAGCTCGAGTGGGACCAGACGGTCGTCGACAACTGCGGCACCTTCTTCTCGCAACCCGACATCATCGCCGACGGCTGCACCGACAACCTGCGCGTGCTCAACAGCAGCCGCACCCTGCCCGCGGCAGCTCAGGGCTTCCTGGCCGGCCGGGGCGTTGACGTCAACGCCGAAGGGGTGATGGTGCGCCGTGGCGCCGACCGCGATGCGCGCGACAGCGGCCAGTTCGGTGTGGCGCTGCGCTACATGTTCGAGCCGCTGGACACCGAGTTCGGTGCCTACTTCATGAACTACCACAGCCGCGCGCCGATCTTCAGCGCCACCGGCGCCGCGCCTTCGGTCTTCGGCGGCCTCGCCACGCTGCCGCCTGCGCTGCGTGCCCTGGCCCCGCTGCTGGTGGCGGGCAACTCGGAGTATTTCGTCGAGTACCCCGAGGATATCCGCCTGTACGGCCTGAGCTTCTCCACCACCTTGCCCACCGGCACGGCCTGGAGCGGCGAGCTCAGCTACCGGCCGAACGCACCGGTGCAGCTGAACACCACCGACATCCTGTTCGCCGGGGTTCGTCCGATCGGTGGCGCCCTGAGCAACGCATCGCTGTTGACCGGCGTGCCCGGGCAGGACCTGCACGGCTACCGTCGCAAGGAGATCACCCAGTTCCAGACCACCCTCACGCACTTCTTCGACCAGGTGATGGGCGCCAGCCGCATGACCGTGGTCGGCGAGCTGGGCATCACCCATGTCGGTGGCCTGGAAAACGCCCGCGAGACCCGCTACGGACGTGACCCAGTCTACGGCCCTGGCCCACTGCCAGCCACTGGCGGCGCCGACACTTGCCAGGCCTTGAACACCAGTACCATCGCCGGCGCGGGCGCGGGCGCCTCGACCGCCAACCTCAACCGCAAGTGCGAGAACGATGGCTACACCACCAGCACCTCCTGGGGCTATCGCGCCCGCGTGATCTGGGACTACAACGACGTCTTCGCCGGGGTCAACCTGCGCCCCAACATGGCCTGGTCGCATGACGTCTCCGGCTATTCGCCAGGCCCTGGCGGCAACTTCGAGGAAGGCCGCAAGGCGATCAGCCTGGGCGTCGATGCCGAGTACCAGAACACCTATACCGCGAGCCTGTCGTACACCAACTTCTTCGACGGCAAGTACACCACCGTGGATGACCGCGACTTCGTCGCCCTCAGCTTTGGTGTGAACTTCTAAGAACATTGATCCAGGACGACACCAGAATGAATACAACCAAGAGTCTGCTGACGGCCGGTGTGCTGGGCCTGTCCCTGCTGGCGACCAGCGTCATGGCCGCGGTTTCCGCCGATGAGGCAGCCAAGCTCGGATCCACCCTGACGCCGATGGGCGCCGAGAAGGCCGGCAATGCCGACGGTTCGATCACAGCCTGGCAGCCGCTGTCGAAAACCGCTGGCAGCGTCGATGGCAAGGGCTTCCTGTCCGACCCCTATGGCAACGAGAAGCCTCGCCTCACCATCACTGCGCAGAACGTCGAGCAGTACAAGGACAAGCTTTCGCCCGGCCAGCTGGCGATGTTCAAGCGCTATCCCGAGACCTTCCGGATCCCGGTGTATCCCACCCATCGCGGCTCCACCGTGCCCGATGAGGTGTTTGCCGCGATCAGGGAAAACGCCACCAGGACCACCCTGGTCGAAGGCGGCAACGGCCTGAACGACTTCAAGACGGCCGTGCCGTTCCCGATTCCCAAGACTGGCCTCGAGGTGATCTGGAACCACATCACTCGCTATCGCGGGGGCAGCGTGACCCGCCTGGTGACCCAGGCCACGCCTCAGTCCAACGGCTCCTACAGCCTGGTGTATTTCCAGGACCAGTTCGTGTTCCGCGACAAGGTGAAGGACTACGATCCCAACAACCCTGGCAACGTGCTCTTCTACTTCAAGCAGAAGGTCACTGCCCCCGCGCGCCTGGCCGGTACCGTGCTGCTGGTCCACGAGACCCTCGACCAGGTCAAGGAGCCGCGCAAGGCGTGGATCTACAACGCCGGGCAGCGCCGGGTACGGCAGGCGCCACAGGTGTCCTACGATGGCCCGGGTACCGCGGCCGATGGCCTGCGCACTTCCGACAACCTGGACATGTACAACGGCGCGCCCGACCGCTACGACTGGAAGCTCGAAGGCAAGAAGGAGATGTTCATCGCCACCAACAGCTACAAGCTGGATTCGCCGAGCCTCAAGTACGCCGAGATCCTCAAGCCCGGGCACATCAACCAGGACCTCACCCGCTACGAGCTGCGCCGCGTGTGGCACGTGGTGGCGACCCTCAAGGCTGGCCAGCGGCACATCTATGCCAAGCGTGACTTCTATATCGACGAGGACACCTGGCAGGCAGCGGTGATCGACCAGTACGACGGCCGCGGGCAGTTGTGGCGCGTGTCCGAGGCGCATGCGCAGGACTACTACAACTCCCAGGTGCCCTGGTACACGCTCGAGACCATCTACGACCTGCAATCGGGTCGTTACCTGGCGCTGGGGATGAAGAACGAAGAAAAACGCGCCTATGACTTCGGCTTCACCGCCAGCAAGGCCGACTTCCAGCCCGCGGCGCTGCGCCAGGAGGGCGTGCGATAGGCGCATAGCGCCCCGTTTACCCGGAGCACCTGCAAAAGGGCCGATGCGCGGATTCGCGACATCGGCCCTGTTTCTTTTTGTTGTAGTCTTTTTCGCCTATACCCCCGCAATCGTCTTCAATTACCCCTTCCAACCCGCTAGTCTCGCTCAAGACCCTGTCGCCGAAGTTTTCCAACCAGACGAGCCGGCCATGACCGATCTGTCCCGTATCCAAGGATTCAGCAGCCAGGCTCTGGGCCTGTTGGACGGGCGTTTCTATCGACCGCCACTGCCCGAGGGGCATGTCGCGCGGCCGCGGTTGTGCCAGCGCCTGCAGGCAGGCCTGCAAGGGCGCCTGCTGCTGATCAATGCGCCGGCCGGCTTTGGCAAGAGCTCCCTGGCCATCGAGTTCAGCCAGGGCTTGCCTGCGCATTGGCGCAGCCTGTGGCTCGGGTTGAGCCAGCGCGACAGCGATCCGGGACGGTTCCTCGAGCGCTTGCTCGAAGGCTTGCACCAGTACTGCCCGGCGCTGGGCGGCCAGGCCATGGGCCTGCTGAAAATGCGCCAGCGGCACCAGCCGTTCGCGTTCGAGCAATGGCTGGACGGGCTGCTCGACGAGCTTGCCCTGTACCTGCAGCCCAGCGCGCCATTGCTGCTGGTGCTCGACGACTACCACCTCGCCCAGGGCCCGGTGCTCGACCGTTGCCTGCAGTTTTTCATCGGTCACCTGCCCGTCGGGCTGGTGCTGCTGGTCACCAGCCGCCAGCGCCCCGACTGGCACCTGGCACGGCTGCGCCTGTCACACCATCTGGTCGAGCTCAACGAACAGGACCTGCGCCTGACCGCCGATGAGTCCCTGGCGGTCATCGGCCGCCAGCCCACCGGCCTGCGCGGCCAGGCGCTGGACAACCTGATCCAGCGCAGTGATGGCTGGGTCGCCGGCCTGCGCTTCTGGCAACTGGCGGCCAGCGAGTCTAGCGATGACAGCGCAATGCCCCAGGCGCTGCATGGCGGCGAGGGCTTGATCCGCGACTACTTGCTCGAGGAAGTCATCGAGATCCTGCCGCCTGACGTGCATGCATTCCTGTATGACACCGCCTGCCAGGAGCGTTTCTGCGCCCAGTTGTGCGATGCGCTGCGGGGCAGTGGCGACAGCGCCGGGATCTTGCGCTACCTGCAGGCTCACCAGGTGTTCCTGGTTCCGCTGGACGAGCATGGCCAGTGGTTTCGCTACCACCACCTGTTCTCCGACCTGCTGCGCAGCCGCCAGGACAGCCAGGCGCTGGCCGGCCTGCACCTGAGGGCCTGCCGCTGGTTCGAGGCGCAAGGCCTGCTTGACGAAGCCGTCGAGCAGGCCTTGCGCGCGGGTCATCTGGATGTGGCGGCCGACCTGGTACAGAGTCTTTCCGAAGAGCAGCTGCTTGCCGAGCAGAACGTGGGCATGCTGCTGCGCTGGAAAATGGACCTGCCCGACAGCCTGCTGGTCAGCACACCGCGGCTGATCGTGCTGTACAGCTGGGCCTTGGGACTGGCCTGCCAGCTCGACGCCGCCGAAGAATTGGCCAGTCACCTCAGCCGCTTCCTGCCCGCGCCGTCGGCCACCGCGCAAAAATCCATGCTGGCGCAGTGGCTGGCGCTCAGCGGCGTGATCGCCCGGGGCCGGGGCGAGCGCGAGCGCACCCTGGCCTACTGCGGCGAAGCGCTGGAAAGCCTGCCGGCCAAGCGTTATGGGCAACGCCTGGTGTGCCTTTCGACCTTGTCGAACCTGGCCATCGCCGAGGGCGATTTCTGGCGCGCGCGGGGCTGCAACCGCGAGGCGCTGGAGCTGGCCCAGCGGGTCGACAATCCGCTGTTCGAAGCCATGGCTCACTATGACCGCGCCCGCGTGTTGCACGCCCGCGGCGAGGTCCTGCGCGCGCTGGACGAAGTGCGCCAGGGCCTGCAGCGCTTGCAAGGGCTGTCGGCGCAACGTCTGTATGCGGCCCGGGCGCGCCTGACCTTGTACGAGGGGTTTCTGCTGGTGACGCGCCTGCAGCCCGACCAGGGGCGCAGCCGCTTGCGCGCGGGGCTGAGCGAAGCGCGGGCCTGCCGCGATATCAGTGTGCTGATCGGGCACTGCGCGATCGCTTCGCTCGATGGCAAGGAAGGGCGCTTTGCCGATGCCTTCGCCGAGCTGGCCGAGGCCGAGCGGCTGATGCATATCTGGGATGTACCGCCCATTTTCTACCTCGCCATGATCACCCTGATAAAGTGCGAGCTGTGGCTGGCCCAGGGCCGCACCGACCTTGCCGAATCCTGGCTGCTACGCCTCGGACAGACCTACGGCGGCGAGCAGGCGGCGGCCGCGCCGGAGTTCCACCCCCTGTTGCCGTTGCACATCGAGTTGCAGCAAGCCTTGCTCGAGCGTACCCAGGGACGCCTTGCCGAGTCGTCCCGGCGCTTGCAAGCGCTGGCCAAGCGCGGCCAGGCCAGCGGTGGATCGATGCTCAGTGTCTGTGCCCTTTGCCAGTGGATCGGCCTGCTGCTGGCCAGTGACCGCGAGCTGCAGGCCCGAGGCCTGCTGCCGCTGGCGTTGGCGGCGGGGCAGGGCGGGGCGTTGCAACCCTTCCAGCGACTGATCGAGGAACAGCCACAATGGCTGCGCGAGCAATTGGACAGCCATCCGGCAGGCCCGCTGCAGCTCAGCCTGCTGGCGCTGCTGCCCCAGGCGCGCCCGCCTGTCGCGGCAACTACCGACAGCCTGAGCAGCCGCGAGATGGCCGTGCTCGAATTGATCGCCCAGGGCTGCTCGAACCAGCAGATCAGTGAGCGGCTGTTCATTTCCCTGCACACCGTCAAGACCCACGCCAGCCACATCAACAGCAAGCTCGGCGTCGAGCGGCGAACCCAGGCGGTCGCGCGCGCCAAGGCGCTGGGCCTGCTGGCCTAGACATCTTTCGCCCGCTGGCGGTACTCATCTTTGCGTGCGCGCTGCCGATAACCTGTCCAGCATGTGCCGGCGCGTCAGCGCCGCTCCCCCTTTTCTTCATGGCAGGTCATGTTGATGCTGCAGTACGGGCAAAAGAGTTTTCTGATCGTCGATGACTATTCCGACTTCCGCACCGCCACTCGCTCCATGCTGCGCGAGCTCGGGGTGCGCGAGGTGGACACCGCCGACAGCGGCGAGCAGGCCCTGCGCCTGTGCGCGCAAAAGCGCTATGACTTCATCCTCCAGGATTTCCACCTGGGCGATGGCAGGAAAAACGGCCAGCAGGTGCTCGAGGACCTGATCCTCGACAAGCTGATCAGCCATGAGTGCGTGTTCGTCATGGTCACGGCCGAGACCAGCCAGGCCATTGTGCTCAGTGCCCTGGAGCACGAGCCGGACGCCTACCTGACCAAGCCCTTCAACCGCATGGGCCTGGCCCAGCGCCTGGAAAAGCTGGTGCAGCGCAAGACCCTGCTCAAACCCATTCTTCAGGCCCTGGACCGGGCGCGCCCTGCCGAGGTGCTGGCTGCCTGCGCCGAGCTGTGCAAGCAGGACCCGCGCTTTGCGCCACTGTGCCTGCGCTACCGCGCCGATGCCCTGCGTGACCTGGGCCGGGTCGACGAGCTGGAGAAGTTCCTCCAGAGCATCCTGGCCAGCCGTGCCACGCCCTGGGCCTACGCCGCGCTGGGCAACCTGATGCACAGGCGCGGGCAATACAAGCAGGCGCAGGGTGTTTTCGAGCAAGCCCTCAAGGCATTCCCGATCATGCCTGGGCTGTACGACGGCATGGCCGATGCCCTGGTGGCCCAAGGCGATAGCAAGCGCGCACAGGCCATGCTCGAGGAGGCCGTGCGTCTTTCGCCGCTGGCCGTCCGACGGCAGGCGGCGCTGGGCAAGCTGGCGCTCGACAACGAGGATTTCGAAGGTGCCTCGAAGGCTTTCCGGCATGCGGTCAGCCAAGGCCAGAGCTCACGCTACAAGAATCCGGAGAGCAACCTGGGCCTGGTCCAGGCGCTGATGAACAAGAACACCGGCAATGGCCTCGATGCTCGTACGCGGGTCGAGATCAATACCGTGCTCGGCGAGGTCGCCAAGGAAAACGGCGAAGACCAGGGCCTGCAGGTGCGTGCGCGGCTGATGAAGGCCGCCAGCCTGCAGCAAGGTGGCGATCCCGACACCGCCGCCAAGCTGACCGAGCAAGCCATGCAGCGCCTGGACAAGATGGATCAGTTCTTCTCGGTCGACGCCGCCTTGACCGTGGCCAGGCAGCTGCAGCAGCTGGGGCAGGAGGCGGCGGGCACCTCGATTCTCAAGGGGTGCGTGGAAACCTATGGTGACGACCCCAAGGTCATGCAGGACGTTGCCAAGCTGACGGACGACCCCGGCGTGCTCGGCGCTGTCAGCGAAGCGCTCGACCTCAACCGCCAGGGTGTGCGCAGCTACCAGGCCGGCCAGCTGGGCGAGGCGCTGGAGATGTTCCGCCGCGCCCTGGTGCTGCAACCCAGGAACATCAGCATTGCGCTCAACACGGCCCAGGCGCTGCTGCGCATGGCCGCCGACAGCGCCTCGGCGGCACTCCTGCAACAGACACTCCTGCAAGAGTGCCGCCAGTGCCTGTCCAGCGTGGCCGGCATACCTGCCAGCGACAGTCGTTACGAGCGATTCCGCAAACTGCATATCCGAGCGTTTGGCGCATGAACCCAGACAACCAGGGACTGGACTTTTCCACGGTGATCGCCTCCACCGTGCACGACATGAAAAACTCCCTCGCCGCCTTGACCCAGGCCCATGGCCAGTGGCTGGCGCGCCTGCCCGAGGCGCTGCGCGAAGGCAGCGAGCAGGGCGTGATCGAGCACGAGTTCACCCACCTCAACGGCATGCTCGTGCAGTTGCTCGGGCTGTACAAGCTCGGCGTCAACCAGTTGCCCATGTGCCCCGACTACCACGAGCTCGACGACTTCATCGAAGCCCAGATCGCCGCCCACGGGGCTGTGCTCAGGCACCGCGACCTGCTCGCCACGTGGCGCATCGACACCCCCAACCCGCTGGGCTTCTTCGACCGCGAACTGGTCGCCTCGGTGGTCTCCAACATGCTCGACAATGCCATACGGCATGCCGGGCACACCGTGCTGATCGGCATCGAAGAACAGGGTGAGCAGCTGATCATCAGCATCAACGACGACGGCCCGGGTTACCCACAGGTCATGCTCGATCGCCAGCACGACTACGTGCAGGGAATCGACTCGCGCAGCGGCAGCACCGGGCTGGGCCTGTACTTCGCCGCCAGGATCGCAGGACTGCATGAGCGCAATGGCGTCAGGGGACGGATCGAGATCGGCAATGGCGGGGCATTGGGCGGGGGGTTGTTCAGGTTGTATCTGCCTTGAGCCGTCTCTGAATTCTCTGGAATATGGATTACCGATCCCGAGCTTCCAGGCCGTGCCCGAGCGGGCGCTGTCGATCGGCCAGGGAATTATTTGGGCTTTTTACCCTCCAAGGCTGACACAGATCCGTATTAGATTCGCTTTCAGTCAGGAGCTTGCCAATGTTCACCATGCGTCGTCTGATTCTCGTCGCTACCGCCGCCGCCGTGATGTCCGGTTGCGCCAGCAACAACCCCTACGACAACCAGGGCCAGGCGCAAGGCTCTAGCGGCGTCAGCAAGACTGCCAAGTACGGCGGCCTGGGTGCCTTGGCCGGTGCCGTCGCCGGTGCCGCGATCGATCACAACAACCGCGGCAAGGGCGCGCTGATTGGCGCCGCTGCCGTGGGCGCGGCCGCCGCGGGCTATGGCTACTATGCCGATCGCCAGGAGGCGGCGCTGCGCGAGAGCATGGCCAACACGGGTGTCGAAGTGCAGCGTGAAGGCGATCAGATCAAGCTGATCATGCCGGGCAACATCACCTTTGCCACCGATTCGGCAAACATTGCCTCGAGCTTCTACTCGCCGCTGAACAACCTGGCCGGCTCGTTCAAGCAATTCAACCAGAACACCATCGAAGTGGTGGGCTTCACCGACAGCACAGGCAGCCGCCAGCACAACATGGACCTGTCGCAGCGCCGCGCGCAGGCGGTCAGCACCTACCTGACCTCCCAGGGCGTGGATGCTTCGCGGGTATCAGTACGCGGCCTG
>JAQZAY010000519.1 GCA_029239415.1 Pseudomonas sp.
GGGGACGTTTTCATCGAGCATGGCGGTGTCGATCAACCCCGGCGCGACGCAGTTGACGGTGATCTTGCGCTTGCCCAGCTCGATTGCCAACGCCTTGGCGGCGCCGATCAGGCCCGCCTTCGAGGCGCTGTAGTTGACCTGGCCACGGTTGCCGATCAGGCCGGACACCGACGTGATGCAAACGATTCGCCCGGCGGCACGACGGCGGATCATCGGCATCATCACCGGGTGCAGCACATTGTAGAAACCGTCGAGGTTGGTGCGCATCACGCTGTCCCAGTCGTCCTCGCTCAGGGCGGGGAATGCGCCGTCGCGGGTCAGGCCGGCATTGAGCACCACACCGTAATAGGCGCCGTGGGTTTCCACGTCGGCCTCGAGGACGGCCCTGCAGGCGGCTCGATCGGCGACGTCGAATTGCAGCACCCGGGCATTGCGGCCCAAGGCCTGGATTTGCGCCTGGACGGCTTCGGCCTCGGCGCGGCCGCTGCGGCAGTGCAAGACGATGTCGTGCCCGGCCTGGGCCAGGCGCAGGGCGATGGCACGGCCGATGCCACGGCTGGAGCCGGTGACCAGTACGGATTCAGTCATGGCTGGTTTCCTGTTGCGGACGGTTCATTGAGGTACTGCGCGGCGTGGGGCGGGCGGAACACATTCAGCCGTGCGCTGGCATGGATGCCGGGCGCGCGAATGTGGCATTCGAACACACCCATGCCATTGTCGTCTTCCAGGGAGCGCACGCCGTGCAGGGTCAGCTCGGTACCGAGGGGGAAATACTCGACGTTGCATTCGAACTTGCGGGTACCGAGCAAAAAGCCTAGCTCCACGGCATCGCCGCGTTGGCGTGCGTGGCAACCGGCAAACGCCGCGACGCTCTGGGCCATCAGTTCGATGCCGACCCAGGCCGGCAGCGCGCCGTCGTCGCGGTTGAACAGACCGTCGGGCCGGACGGTGGCGAGGGTATGGATCTGCTCGTCATCGAAGGACAGGATCCGGTCGATGAGGATCATGTCGCCGGCGTGGGGGAGCAGTTCGGCGAGCGGCCAGTCAATCATTGCGCGTCTCCGATAATCAGGCTGACGTTGTTGCCGCCGAAAGCGAACGAGTTGCTCATCAGGCGACGGGGCAGGTTCGGCTGCAGGCGGGTGTCGGGCGTTACCCAGGCCAATGCCGGCAACTCGGGATCGGCCTGGCCGTCCCAGACATGCGGCGGCAGGGCTTGTGCGCTATTTTCGCGGGACAGGGCCAACCAGCAGAACGCGGCCTCCAATGCGCCCGCTGCGCCGAGGGTGTGGCCGGTCATCGGCTTGGTCGACGAGCAGGGCACGCCCGCCGGGAACAGGCCGGCCACCGCGTGGCTTTCCATGGCGTCGTTGTGTTGCGTGGCGGTGCCATGCAGGTTCAGGTAGTCGATCTGGCTGGCGTTCAGGCCCGCGCAGCGCAAGGCTTTTTCCATCGCCTGGCGGGCACCGCGGCCAGTGGGTTCCGGCGCGGAAATGTGGTGCGCATCGGAACTGGCGCCGTCGCCGAGCAGGGCAATCGAGTGCCCATCCGACGGCGTCTTGCTCATGAGAAACAGCACCGCCGCTTCGCCGATGTTGATGCCGCTGCGGTTCACCGAGAACGGGTTGCAGCGTTCGCCCGAGACCGCTTCCAGCGCTGAAAAGCCATTGAGGGTCAGCTTGCACAAACTGTCCACGCCACCGCAAAGCACCGCGTCGCACAACCCCAGGTCGAGCAGGCGACGAGCGCTCATCAAGGCCCGCGCACTGGACGTGCAAGCGGTCGAAATCACGTACGACGGGCCGCTCAACCCAAGCCAGTCGGAGAGAAAGTTCGCCGGTGCGCTGAGCTCCTGCTGCTGGTAATCGTAGCTTTCGGGGAACCGCTGTTCGCGCAGATAGTGGGCGATGCCCTGGCTGGCTTCGTCGATGCCCGAAGTGCTGGTCCCCAGCACGATGCCGATGCGCGCGCGACCGTAAGCCTGGATGGCCTGATCGATCTCGGGACGAATCTGCAACCCTGCTTCGAGCAGCAGCTGATTGTTGCGGCTGCGTTGTGCCGCCATGGACTCGGGGATAGCGGCGAGCTCACCGGTTACGCAAGCGACCGGCAATGCCCGCTCGGCCACCCAGCCGGCTTCGACGTGTACGCCTGAGCAGTCGCCGGCAAACAGGTTGCGGGCAACGTTCTGTTTGCCTCGGCCCAAGGCGCAAATCACGCCCAAGGCGTTCAAATAAGCGGTCATTGTGCGCTCTCGCTCAACGGTGTAATGCGGTAATGCGGCCCCTGCGGCAGGCTCAGTTGAAAATCCAGCGGCTGCGCGTAGCGCACCTGCCAACGTGCGTCGAGTGTTCGTCGAGCGTCTTGCTGCCGGGCGGTCGGGTAACGGCCGGCCAGTTCCGCCTCGGGGGTCAGGGCAAACAGCAGTGCGGCGAACAATTCCCGGGCTTCGGCATTGGGCGGCAGCAGGCCGTCGGCTTGCCATTGGCTGTCGACCAGGCGTTGGCGAGCGACGGGAATGCCCAGCGGATCCATATCCATCATCGACCAGCGGATGCCGGCGCTTTCGCGCTGGATCACCAGCAGCCAGTCCTGGCGCTGGCCGTCCAGTTGCCGTTCGATGTGCAATTGCAGCGGCAGCGCCAGGGTCGGCATGCGCTCAGGCAGTGGTGCCTGGCTGGCGCAGGCGCTGAGCAGCAAGAGTAAACCTGCAAGCAGACCACGGATCATCCGGCGACCCCTTCGAGCGGCTTGCGGGCCACCACATTGACCAGGGTTTCCTCGCGCTCGCCAAACGGCCTGGGCCGGCGCAGGCCCCAGCGTTCCAGCAGGCCGAAGTCCCGGGCGCGGCTCCACCACAGGTACGGATAGGAGACGTTGCAGTCTTCGAAGCGGAACCCTTGATTGGC
>JAQZAY010000520.1 GCA_029239415.1 Pseudomonas sp.
CTTGACGCTCTTGCGGGTACCTGACAACAGGCCCTTGGCGGTTTCGATGCGCAGCCGCTGCAGGTAATGCAGCGGCTTGTCGCCAGTGGCGGCATGGAAACGACGCATGAAGTTGCGGATGCTCATGCCACGCTCGCGAGCCACGTCCTCGAAACGGAATTTCTCGGCGAAGTGTTCTTCGAGCCATTGCTGGATATGCAGGATCGGCACGTCACGGTGCAGCTTCTGGCCACCGAAGCCAATGCGTCCAGGCGTATAGCTGCGTTGCACTTCGTACAGGGTGTCGCGTGACACCGCCTGGGCTACATGGGCGCCACAGAACCGCTCGATCAGATGAATGTACAGGTCGCAGGCCGACACCGGCCCACCGGCACAGAAGAGGTTGTCCGCGTCGGTCAGGTGCTTGTCCTGATTGAGGCGAACGCCGGGAAAGCGATGCTTGAATTCTTCGAAGAAGCGCCAGTAGGTGGTCGCCTCCTTGCCGTCCAGCAGGCCGCTGGCAGCCAGCCAGAACACGCCGCTGGCCTCACCGCACAGAACCGCGCCGCGGGCGTGTTGAGCGCACAGCCAGGGCAGCACCTGCGGGTAGCGCGCCGCAGCGCTGTCGAAGTCGCCCCAGCAGGCGGGCAGGATGATCAGGTCGGCGTCTTCCAGACCACCGTCCACCGGCAGCATGACTTCGCTGAAGCTGCGCACCGGCAGGCCGTCCGGGCTGACCAAGCGGGTCTCGAAGAGCGCATGGCGGTCCAGGCCCAGCTGCTTGCCGTAGCGCAGGCTGGCCATGTAGAAGAAGTCCTTGGCCTGCATCAGGGTCGAGGCCATGACCTGATCGGTGGCCAGAATGCAGACGCGCCGCAGCGCGGGCGTATGGGGCGTGAAGATCATGATTTTATTCTTGTAGGGTGAAAGCGGTCAGGATATGGCCGAAGTGCCGTTGGATTCAAGCCAGGCGGAGAAGGGGAAGGGCGTCGATCCTTTCGCGGCCGCTGACCGCTCCTACGCAAGATGTTCAGAACCCTGTAGGAGCGGCCAGTGGCCGCGAAGAGGCCATCAGCAACAGCAGCAATCGAAAGTCACGGCGCCGGATTCGGCTGCGCCTTGTGGATCGCCTCGATACCCGCCAGCACCTCTTCAGACAGTTGCAGATCGATGCTCGCCAGGTTGCTGTCCAGTTGTTCCAGCGAGGTCGCGCCGATGATGTTGCTGGTCACGAACGGCTGCGCGGTGACGAAGGCCAGGGCCATCTGCGCCGGGTCCAGACCGTGTTCGCGGGCCAGCGCCACGTAGCGGCTGGTGGCAGCGATGGCCTGGTCGTTGGCGTAGCGGGTGAAACGGCTGAACAGGGCCAGACGGCTACCGGCCGGACGTGCGCCGTTCTCGAACTTGCCCGAGAGCATGCCGAACGCCAGGGGCGAGTAGGCCAGCAGCCCGCATTGCTCGCGGATCGCCACTTCGGCCAGGCCGACCTCGAAGGTGCGGTTGAGCAGGTTGTACGGGTTCTGGATGGACACCGGGCGGGGCAGGTTGCCGCTGTCGGCCAGACCCAGGAACTTCATCGTGCCCCACGGCGTTTCGTTGGAGAGTCCGACATGCCGGATCTTGCCGGCCTTGACCTGTTCATCGAGCACCTGCAGGGTTTCCTGCAACGGTGTGTCGAGGTGGTCCTGGGTGTGCTGATAGCCCAGCTTGCCGAAGAAGTTGGTGCTGCGTTCCGGCCAGTGCAACTGATAGAGGTCGATCCAGTCGGTCTGCAACCGCTGCAGGCTGGCATCCAGGGCCGCGACGATGTGCTCGCGGTTGAATTTCAGCTGGCCATCGCGGATATGGCTGATGCCGTTGCCGGGGCCGGCGATCTTGCTGGCCAGGATCCAGTCGGCGCGGTCGCCCTGGCGCTTGAACCAGTTGCCGATCACCCGCTCGGTGGCGGCATAGGTTTCCGGACGCGGTGGCACGGGGTACATTTCCGCCGTGTCGAGGAAATTGATGCCGGCCGCCTTGGCCCTTTCTATCTGCGCGAAGCCTTGCTCCTCGGTGTTCTGCTCGCCCCAGGTCATGGTGCCCAGGCACAGCGCGCTCACGTTCAGATCGGTACGTCCCAGCTTGCGATAGTGCATCGGTGACTCCTCTTGGCAAAGGAATCATAAAAGCAGGTTGATATTTTTTTCGCAATCTGGATAATTCGGCACCTCTCTGTGAAGTGGAAGTGATGCCCCCCTCCCGGAAGAATTTTGCCGTGTATGTGACGCGAAGACCCGAGCCCCCCAAAAGTGTCCCGTGCCCGGCTGCCTTTGACTTGTCAAAGTAAGCACTATTCAGTAAGATCCGCCGTCTCTTTTTGCTGGGCGGCCCCTGAGGCTATAAAGAATGAAAACTTTTACTGCTAAACCGGAAACAGTAAAGCGCGACTGGTTCGTCGTTGATGCTGCTGGTCAGACCCTGGGTCGTCTGGCTACAGAAATCGCGAGCCGTCTGCGTGGCAAGCACAAGCCTGAGTACACTCCTCACGTTGACACCGGCG
>JAQZAY010000521.1 GCA_029239415.1 Pseudomonas sp.
GACGTGATTGCGGTCATCCCCGAATAAGGAGCACGACATGACGTTTTCCATCGTCGGACGCTGCGCCGAAACCGGCCAGCTGGGCATCGCCATCAGCTCTTCGAGCATCGCCGTCGGCGCCCGTTGCCCCTGGCTGCGGGCTGGTGCGGGGGCCGTGTCGAGCCAGAACATCACCTTGCCGGCCCTGGGGCCGCTGATTCTTGATGAACTGGCCGCCGGCCAGGCGGCGCAGGAGGCACTGGATCATGCCTTGGCGCGTAACGGCTACAGCGAATACCGCCAGGTCGCGGTGGTGGATGCCCAAGGACGTACGGCGGTCTTCAGCGGTCGTCACGCTCTGGGTATCCACGGCGCCCAGGCAGGTGAACAGTGCGTGGCGGCCGGCAACCTGCTGGCGGGTGACGGGGTGATCGCGGCCATGGTCGCGGCGTTCGAGCAGGGCGAGGGCAGTCTCGCGTCCCGTCTGCTTGGTGCATTGCAGGCTGGGCAGGCCGCGGGTGGAGAGGCCGGTGCGGTGCATTCGGCAGCGTTGTCGGTGGTCGATGACCTGACCTGGCCCATCGTCGATTTGCGCGTGGACTGGGCGGACGAAAACCCCATCGGCGAACTGGAAAAACTCTGGCTCGCCTATCAACCGCAACTGCAGGATTACCTGACCCGCGCGCTCAACCCGACCCTGGCGCCAAGCTACGGAGTGCCGGGCGATGAGTGAGTTGCGCAGTCGCGCATTGCTCGCCGAACTGGTGGGTTTTGCCACGGTCAGCCGCGATTCGAACCTGGCGCTGATCGGTTTCGTGCGCGATTACCTGCAAGGCCTGGGCGTAAGCAGCGAGCTGATCTACAACGCCGAGCGCACCAAGGCCAACCTGTTGGCGAGCATCGGCCCGTCGGTGCCCGGCGGTGTGGTGTTGTCCGGGCATACCGACGTGGTGCCGGTGGACGGCCAGGCCTGGACGGTTGATCCGTTCTGCCTGAGCGAGACGGATGGCAAGCTGTTCGGGCGTGGTACGGCGGACATGAAAGGCTACCTGGCCTCGGTGCTGGCGGCGGTGCCGACATTCCTGTCCAGCCCGCTCAGGCGTCCGGTGCACCTGGCCTTTTCCTATGACGAAGAAGTGGGTTGCCTAGGCGTGCGCAGTCTGCTGGAGGTGCTGCCGCAACGCATCCCTCAACCGGCCTTGTGCCTGATCGGCGAGCCCACCGAGCTGCAACCGGTGCTCGGTCACAAAGGCAAATTGGCGATGCGTTGCCATGTCAGGGGCGCGCCTTGTCATTCGGCCTACGCGCCTTACGGGGTCAACGCCATCGAGCAGGCAGCGCGCCTGATAGGTCGCCTGGGAGAGATCGGCGCAGAGCTGGCCGAGCCGTCGCGACACGACGGGCGCTTCGATCCGGCGTACTCGACCGTGCAGGTCGGTGTGATTAAGGGCGGTACCGCATTAAACATCGTTCCGGCCGACTGCCGCTTCGATTTCGAGGTGCGTGCCTTGCCGGACTTTGCCCCGCAGGGGGTGGTCGAGAAATTGCAGGACTACGCCGAACAGGCGCTGCTGCCGAGGATGCGCGCGGTTAGCGTCGACACCGCGATTCGTTTCGAACCCCTGTCCGCCTACCCGGGCCTGGCGACTGCGCCGGACAGCGAAGCCGCGCGCCTCATAGCCCGGCTGTGCGGCAGCGATGCCTTCGGCACCGTGGCGTTCGGCACTGAAGGCGGGCTGTTTGACCAGGCGGGTATCCCGACGGTGGTTTGCGGGCCCGGCAGCATGGACCAGGGGCACAAGCCCGACGAATACGTGAGCGTTGAGCAAATGGCCGCTTGCGACCGGTTGATGGACCGCCTGGCGGTTTACCTCAGCGGACCCAATGACGTTTGATCCAAGGAATTACCCGTGAACGAATTTAATGACTGGAAGGCTCGGGCCGCCCAACTGCGCCTGCGTGACAAGGCGCTGATTGCCGGCGTGCCGCACGAAGCTGTTGGCGGTGACCGGTTCGAGGTGATCAACCCGGCCAATGGCGCGCTGCTGGCGACAGTCGCCGCCTGCGCCGAAGCGGACGTCGATCTTGCCGTGCTCAGTGCGCGCAAGGCATTCGAGCAAGGCCCTTGGGCGCGCATGGCGCCGAGCGAACGCAAAGCGGTGCTTCTGCGTCTGTCGCAACTGATGCTCGCCCATCGCGAGGAATTGGCGCTGCTCGACTCCTTGAGCATGGGCAAGCCGGTAATGGACGCGTGGAATATCGACGTGCCTGGCGCCGCCCATGTGTTCGCCTGGTATGGCGAAAGCCTCGACAAACTCTACGATCAGATCGCCCCCTCGGCGTCGAATGTCCTGGCCACGATTACCCGCGTGCCGCTAGGCGTGATCGCGGCGGTGGTGCCATGGAATTTTCCGTTGGACATGGCCGCCTGGAAGCTTGCGCCGGCTCTGGCGGCGGGCAATAGCGTGGTGCTCAAGCCCGCCGAGCAGTCACCTTTTTCGGCCTTGCGCCTGGCTGAACTGGCCCTGGAAGCGGGTGT
>JAQZAY010000096.1 GCA_029239415.1 Pseudomonas sp.
GTACTGCGCCAGCAGCGTCAGGCTGGTATCAGGGTCGATCTGCCAGCTTAGCGAGGGTGCGATCAGGCGCGTGTCGTTGTTGAGCTGTTCGATGTAGTTTTCCGAATCGCGGTACACGCCGACCGTGCGAAACAGCACATCGCCCGCCTCATCCAGCTTGCCACCGACATCGAACTGCGCCTGCTGGTGGTTGTAGTTGCCCGACTGCACTTGCACTTCGTTCCTGGCCAGCAGGCTGGGGCGCTTGCTCACGCGGTTGACCATGCCACCGGGGCTGATCTGCCCGTAGAGCACCGACGAAGGACCCTTGAGCACTTCGATGCGCTCCAGGTTGTAGGCCTCGGTTGAGTACAACGACAACCAGCCGCTGCCAGGCTGGCGCAGGCCGTCGAGAAAGTCGGCGGCCATGGTGGTTTCGAAGCCCCGGATGCTGATCATGTCGAAGCGCGGGTCCAGCCCCGAGCTGCCGACCCGCACGCCCGCCGTGTAGGCCACGGCGTCCTCGACCCGGTCGACCTTGCGGTCGTCGATCTGGTCGGCGGTGACCACGCTGACGCTCTGCGCGGTCTCCAGGATCGGCCGGTCGCTCTTGGTGGCACTGCTGGCGTTGCTGGCGTAATAACCCTCGACAGGCGCGAAGGCACTTTGCGCAGGCGCGGCGTCGATGCTGGTAGGCTCGAGTTGCAGGCTGGAGTCGCTGCTGCTGGTGACGGGCAGCACCACATAGCCCGAGGCTGTCTTGTGCGCGGTCAGGCCGCTGGCGCCGAGCAGTCGTGCGAGGCCTTCTTCCAGTGAGCCTCCACCGGCCAGGCCAGGACTGCTCAGGCCGCGCACTGTTTCCGGGGAGTAGGAAAGGGTGATGCCGGCACGCTCGGCGAACACGCTCAGTGCTTGCCCCAGCGGGCCCGACGGTACGCTGGGTGCCGCTTGCACAGCGGCTGGCGTCGCGCCCTGCGCATTCAGGCTCGCCGTGCCACCGAGCAAGGCGAGGGCCAGGCAGATGACACCTGGCAGTACACGGGAAGGGAAGGGCGCTGCGGCGCGCAGCGACAGTCTGACATGAAGCATGGAGGGATCCATTCAGGGAGTGATCATCCCTTACCGGACGAGCTGGAAAAGTCCGACAGATAATTCAAGCCAGCGGTACGACCCGTACCCACCAGCGGGTACGTTCGACGATGCCTACCGGGAGCAGGTGGGTAATGTTGCGCAGCATCACCGCTGGCTCATCCAGATGGAACACCCCGGACAGGCGCAGGTTGGCCACTGCATCGTCACAGCCCAGCCAGCCGTGGCGGTAGCGGCCGGCCTCGGCCAGGAAATCCACCAGGCGGATATCGCTCACCAGCAACAGCCCGCGGGTCCAGGCAAACGGGTCGAGCGGTCCTTTCTGCAGCACGTTGGTCCCTGCCACATCGATGGCCAGCCCGCTTCCAGCCGGGAGCCGCATCACACCGCTGGCGCTGGTGATCACCGCTTCGCCGCGGTCGACATGGATTTCGCTGTAGCCATCGTGTTCACGCAGCACCGCCCGTGCTCCGCGTCCCCGGCATTCGACGAAGCGACAGCGCACGCGCCAGTCGTCACCCTCGACCAGTGCCTCGCCGCTACGCAACACCAGTTCATTGCCCGATACGTCCAAGGCACTGCCTGTGTTGAGCATCACCTGCGTGCCCGCGCCCAGGTCTATCCGGCGACGCTCACCCGTGCCAGTGGCAAAGTCGCTGCGCCAGCCAGGCGACGACGTGGCAGTCAGGAGCGTGGCGCTGCCTGCGACCAGGCCGAGGCCAAGCAGCTTCAGCATTCGACGTCGGTTCACGTCTGTCTCTGCGCGGCGCAGCACGGGCAGGGCTTGTGCGGCATCGGGCAGCTTGTCGGCGCTGAACATGCCACCCAGCTGCTGCAGGCGTTGCCAGGCCAGTTCATGGCGCGCATCGCTGCGCCGCCAGTGTTTCACCTGATCGAGCAGGTCCACCTGGGCACCATCGGCGCGCAGGCGCATCTGCCACTCGATGGCCATGCGCACGATCTCCTCGGGCAAGCGTTCGCCAGGCATGTTCACTCTGGCATCTCGAAGCAGATGCGATAGCAATGCAGCAGGGCATTGGCCACATGCCGTTCCACCGTTCGGCTGGAAACGCCGAGCTCTGCGGCCACCTGCGCATGTGTCAGGCCACCGAGCTGGTACATCAGGAACGCTTCGCGTACCACAGGCTTGAGGCCATCGAGCAACTGAGCGACGCGCTCGAGGCTCTGCAACGCTTCATGGCGAACCTCAGGAGAAGGGTGACTGGCCTCAGGCAGCTGCGCCAGCATCTCGAGATAGGCCCGCTCCAGTGCATCTCGGCGCCAATGGTCGATCACCAGGCCACGGGCGATGCGCGCCAGCAACGCCCGTGGTGCTCGCGCACTGATGGGCTGGTCACGCACGAGTAGACGCAGGAACGTGTCCTGGACCAGGTCAGCCGCCTGCTGCGTGCATCCCATTGAGCGGCGCAGCCAGTTCTGCAGCCAGCCGCGGTGGGTGCCGTACAAGACATCGAGAGAAACGATAGAATCCGTTTCAGGGAGCGACATTGAACGCCTCAGGCAGACAGACACGAAAACGCCATGCAAAAGATGGCGACCGCGCGCACCTTAAACGCGAACCTTTCCCATTTCAATCTTTTGCAACGCATGGACCCTCCGTTCGTCCAGTGTCCATGCCAGAAGGAGACCTCAACCGTGAACGACCACCCTCTGCACGTGATTCGCGCCGACTACCACGACCCCGAGCATGCCCGTGCCATCGCGTACCTGCTCGACCACTACAGCCGCGATGCCATGGGTGGCGGCGAACCACTGCCGGGGCACGTGCTCGAGTCGCTGCCGAACGAGCTGGCCAAGCGGCCGCATGCCTACAGCGTGCTGGCGTTCGACGGGGAGGCGCCAGTGGGCCTGGTGAATTGCTTCGAGGGGTTTTCCACCTTCGCGTGTCGTCCGCTGGTCAACGTGCACGATGTCGTGGTGCTCGATACCCATCGTGGCCGCGGTGTCAGCCAGCGCATGCTCGCCGAGGCCGAATCCATTGCCCGCGAGCGTGGATGCTGCAAGATGACCCTGGAGGTGCTGGAGGGCAACGAGCCGGCGCGCAAGGCGTATCGCAAGCTGGGTTACGACAGCTACGAGCTGGATCCCGAGATGGGCAAGGCGATGTTCTGGCAGAAGGTGCTGTAGCACTTCGAGAGGGCGCCCGACCGGGCGGGCTGGCGCGTCGGCCAGCCCAGGCCGGTCGGGGCAGGTCGGGCCGGACTCAGTGGTCCATCTCGTCCTTGGTGATCTTTCCGCTGTGCGGATCGACATGGAATTCATACTTCATGCCGTCGGCCTTGGTGCCTTCGCCTTCCCAGTGCCCGTCGTCGGCCTCGATCTTGGTGATGCTGGTGTAGCCGGCGGCCTTGAGGGTCGACTCGGCCTGGTCCTTGGTGACTTTCCAGTCGGTGCCGGGCTGGTCGGCCCAGGCGGGCGCCGCGCTCATGACGCCGGCGATGGCCAGGCCAGCGAACAGTTGGGTCAGTGCTTTCATCAGGCATCTCCTTGTTCCACATGAAGGTCACTTATGGACCCGCCGCGCACGCGCCGGGTTCAGTCGATCGCTTGAATGCCAAAATTCGCCCCGCGCCCTTTCGATCTGTACCAAGTGAAGGCACAATGCGTGTCCTTTTTTTGGCCGGCCTGGCCGGAGGCCTCGAAATGATCAAAACGCCGTATTACCTCATCGACAAACAGAAGCTTCTCGGCAACATGGAGAAGATTGCCTACGTGCGCGAGCACTCCGGGGCCAAGGCCCTGCTGGCACTCAAGTGCTTCGCCACCTGGTCGGTATTCGACCTGATGCAGCAGTACATGGACGGCACCACCTCGTCCTCGCTCTACGAGCTCAAGCTCGGCCGCCAGAAGTTCGCCGGCGAAACCCACGCC
Source organism: Pseudomonas sp. (assembly GCA_029239415.1). Next base: position 3,961 of record JAQZAY010000096.1, read on the forward strand.
TACAGCGTGGCCTGGGCCGACGACGAAATCGAGGAGATGCTCGACAACTGCGACAAGATCATCTTCAACTCGATCGGCCAGCTGCAGCGCTTCGCCGAGGCGTCCGAAGGCAAGGTCCGCGGCCTGCGCGTAAACCCCCAGGTGAGCAGCTCGGACTACCTGCTGGCCGACCCGGCGCGCCCGTTCAGCCGCCTGGGCGAATGGGACCCGGCCAAGATCGAGACGGTCATCGAGCAGATCTCGGGCTTCATGTTCCACAACAACTGCGAGAACGGCGACTTCGGCCTGTTCGACCAGATGCTGGGCACCATCGAGGAGCGCTTCGGCCACCTGCTGCACAAGGTCGAGTGGGTCAGCCTCGGCGGCGGCATCCACTTCACCGGCGAAGGCTATGCGCTGGACGCTTTCTGCGCGCGCCTGAAGGCCTTCTCCGAGAAGTACGGCGTGCAGGTCTACCTGGAACCGGGCGAAGCCGCGATCACCCAGAGCGCCTCGCTGGAAGTGACCGTGCTCGACACCCTCTACAACGGCAAGCACCTGGCCGTGGTCGACAGCTCGATCGAAGCGCACATGCTCGACCTGCTGATCTACCGCCTGAACGCCAAGCTGGCGCCCAGCGAGGGCGAACATACCTACATGGTGTGCGGCAAGTCGTGCCTGGCCGGCGACATCTTTGGCGAGTACGCATTCGAGCGTCCGCTGGCCATCGGCGATCGCCTGTCGTTCGTCGACGCGGCGGGCTACACCATGGTCAAGAAAAACTGGTTCAACGGCCTGAAAATGCCGTCCATCGTAGTGAAACAACTCGACGGTAGCGTCGAGGTGGTTCGTGAATTCGGGTTCGAAGACTACCTGTCCAGCCTTTCCTGAGCTGGCAGACAAGGAGAGATAGAGAAATTGAAGAAGAACGTTCTTATCATTGGTGCAGGAGGTGTCGCCAAGGTGGTGGCCCACAAGTGCGCGCAGCATAACGACGAACTCGGTCGTATTGCCATCGCGTCGCGCAACATCTCCAAATGCCAGGCCATCATCGACAGCGTCAAGGCCAAGGGCAGCCTCAAGCAGCCCGCCGACATCTCGGCCTTCTCGCTCAATGCACTCGATGTCGAGGCGACCAAGGCGCTGATCCGCGAGACCGAATCGCAGATCGTGATCAACGTCGGTTCCGCCTTCCTCAACATGTCGGTGCTGCGTGCCTGCATCGATACCGGCGCTGCCTACCTGGACACCGCCATCCACGAAGAACCCGGCAAGGTCTGCGAGACGCCGCCGTGGTACGGCAACTACGAGTGGAAACACCTCGAGGAATGCCAGCAGAAGCACGTCACCGCCATCCTGGGCGTGGGCTTCGACCCGGGCGTGGTCAATGCCTATGCGGCCCTGGCCAAGAAAAAGTATTTCGACAGCATTGACTCGATCGACATCCTCGACGTCAATGCCGGCTCCCATGGCAAGTATTTCGCCACCAATTTCGATCCGGAAATCAATTTCCGTGAATTCACCGGGCAGGTGTGGAGCTGGCAGAACAGCCAGTGGACCAGCAACACCATGTTCGAGGTCAAGCGCACCGACGACCTGCCGGTCGTAGGCTCGCAGAACCTGTACCTCACCGGTCACGACGAAGTGCACTCGCTGTCCAAGAACCTGGACGTGCCGAACGTGCGCTTCTGGATGAGCTTCGGCGAGCACTACATCAATGTGTTCACCGTGCTGAAGAACCTGGGCCTGCTCTCCGAGCAGCCGGTCAAGACCGCCGAGGGCCTGGAAGTGGTGCCATTGAAGGTCGTCAAGGCCGTGCTGCCCGATCCCGCCTCGCTGGCGCCGGGCTACACCGGCAAGACCTGCATTGGCGACCTGGTCAAGGGCAGCAAGGACGGTCAGCCGCGCGAAGTCTTCATCTATAACGTGGCCGACCACGAAGAAGCCTTTGCCGAGACCGACAGCCAGGGTATTTCCTACACCGCCGGCGTACCGCCCGTGGCTGCGGCCCTGATGGTCGCCCGTGGCGAGTGGGACGTGCAGCGCATGGTCAACGTCGAGGAGCTCCCGGCCGAGCCGTTCCTCAAGGCGCTTGACGTGATGGGCTTGCCAACCCGCGTCAAGGATGAGCACGGTGATCGTCCCTGGGACGAATGACCTGATCTTCCCGTAGCAAGAAAGTGCGCCCCAAGGGGCGCATTTTTTGTGCCTGGCCTATGGCGAAGGTTCAGCTCCCCCGCACGCCCAGCATCTCGTTCAGCACCTGCGCCAGCAACTCGGGTTGCACGGGTTTCTGCACCACCACGCTGCCCGGCAACTCCAGGCCTTCAAGCTCGGCATAGCCGGTCAGGAACACAACCGGCAGCCGCGGGAAGCGTTCGCGGGCAGCGTGGGCCATCTGGGCGCCGTTGTAGCCGGGCATGGCGAAGTCGGTCAGCAACAGGTCGATGCGCTCATCGAGCATCGCCAGCGCCTGCTCGCCGCTGTTGGCCTGGACAACGTGGTAGCCATACAGGCGCAGCACGTCGTGCACCATGGCGCGCACCAGGTCGTCATCGTCGACCAGCAGGATCAGGCGATCGCGGCCGCTGTCCGACAGTGCCTCGCTCGGGGGCTCGGCGGGCAGGTCGGCATGCGCCGGACGCTCGACTGCGGGCAGGTAGACGCGCACCTCGGTCCCGTGGCCGGGGCGGGTGTCGATGCGCACGCCGCCACCCGACTGCTTGGCGAAGCCGAACACCTGGGCCAGGCCGAGGCCAGACCCCTTGCCGATGTCCTTGGTGGTGAAAAAGGGCTCGAACACCTTGGCCACCACGTCTTCGCTCATGCCGCAGCCGGTATCGCGAATCGACAGCACCACGTAGTCGCCCGGGTCGGGATCTTCCGGGCGCCGGGGGGCTTCGCTGATATGGGTATTGCAGGTGGACAAGGTCAGCTGGCCGCCTGCAGGCATGGCGTCGCGGGCATTGATCGCCAGGTTGAGGATGATCATCTCGGTCTGGGTCGGGTCGGTCAGTGCCTGGCTCAGGCCCTCATGCAGGTCGAGCAGCACCAGGATGCTGCCACCCAGGGTGCGGCGCAGCAGTTCCTCGAGGCCGGCCAAGGTCCTGTTCAGGTCGACCGGCACAGGCTCCAGGCGCTGGCGCCGGGAGAACGCGAGCAGTTGCGAGGTCAGCTTGGCCCCGCGCTCGCCAGCCTTGCGGATATGCTTCAGGCGGCCTGTGGCTTTTTCCAGGTTGCCCCTTTCAAGGTCGCGCTCCAGAAAGCTGGCACCGGTGATGATCACCGTCAGCAGGTTGTTGAAGTCGTGGGCCACGCCGGCGGTCAGCTGGCCGACCGCCTCAAGACGCTGCATCTGCTGCAGTGCCGCCTCGATGCGTTCACGCTCGGCGATCTGCTCGCGCAGGCGGGTGTTGGCCTCGGCCAGGCCCATGGCCGCCTCGCGCTCGCTGGTGATGTCGCGGGCGACCACGTACAGCAAGGTGTCCTCCGGCACGGCGATCCACGACAACCAGCGCTGCTGGCCACTGACATGCTGGATACGGCCGACGAAGCGAGCGCTGGTGCGCCCGTGGGCGAGGGCGGCGAGCTCGGCCAGGAACACATCGTGGTCGCTGTCGGGCAACAGTTCGAGCAGCGACATCTGCGAAAGCTGCTCGCGCTTGATGCCCAGGGTGTGCTCCCAGGCAGGGTTCAAGGCCACCGGGGTCAGGTCCTTGTTGAGCACGGCCAGCAGGTCCTGGGACAACTCCCAGGAGCGGTCGCGCTCGCGCGTACGGCGCTCGACCCGTTCGCCGAGCATCTCGTTGAGCTGGCGCAAGGCCTGGGTAGCCTGGCGCTGTTGATGGATATCCTGCAGCACGCCGGTAAAGCGCACGCACAGGCCATCGACGAACTGGGTCTGGCCATTGCTCGACAGCCAGCGCGGCTCCGAGCCGTCGCGTGCCACGCTGCGAAACTCCACGCGATAGCGTCCATCGCCGTCAGCCTGCATGGCGCGGTCCGCGGCCTCGCGCACCTGGGCACGGTCGTCGGGGTGGATGCCCGCGTAGAAGACCTCCAGGTTCAGCTCGGCGTCCATGGGCAACCCGAACAGCGCCCTGCAACGGTCATCCCAGACCAGCAGGTCCTCTTGCGCGCGGTAGTCCCAGGTCCCCATGCCCGCCGCATCGATGGCGATGCGCGCGCGGGCCTCGACAGCGGCCAGGGCTTCTTCCGCCTGGCGGCGGCGATTGCGCTCCTGGACCTCGGTCAGGGCGCGCTTGACGGCCTTGGGCAGCAGAGACAGGTTCTTCTTGAGGACATAGTCGGTGGCACCCAGGCGGATCATCTCCACCGCATGCTCCTCGCCGTAGATCCCGGATAGAAAGATGAACGGGGTGCCGGGCGCCAGCTGCTGGGCGATGAGCAGCACATCGGTGCCAGACGAGCCGGGCAGTACGCAGTCGCAGATGATGACGTCGTAGTGTCCCTCGCGCAGCGCATCCCGTGCGCCCTCGTGGTTGAACACCTGTCGCGCCTGGACCTCCAACCCGCTGCGCTCCAGGCGCAGCAAGGTCAGCTCGGCATCCATCGAGCTGTCTTCGATCATCAATAGTTTCAGGGGGCTGGGCAGCATTGAGACTCCGTCAGGGGGTACCTCGGCGGTTCAGACGCGACGAACCGGGTGGAGGTTCATTGAGCACCGCCCAAAAGATGCCGAGGTCGGAAATCGCGGTCACGAATTCCTTGAACTCCACCGGCTTGACCACGTAGGCGTTCACGCCCAGTTCGTAGGCGCGCACCAGGTCGGGCTCTTCGCGCGAGGAGGTCAGCATGACGGTCGGGAGGCTGCGCAGCTCGGCGGTCTCGCGGACCACCTTGAGCACTTCGAGGCCATCGACCTTGGGCAGCTTGAGGTCCAGCAGCATGACCGCCGGGTTGCCGTCGGCGCGGGTGCTGTAGTCATTGCGGCGCAGCAGGTAGTCCAGCGCCTCGGCGCCATCGCGCAGCACGATGACGTCGTTGGCCAGCTGGCTGCGCTCCAGCGCGACAAGCGTCAACTCCAGGTCCCTGGGGTTGTCTTCGACCAACAAGATGGGTTTGAGCATGTTTCGTAGAGTCCGTCAGGTATCAGGTATCAGGTATCGATTGGGTGACGCGGTAGTGCAAAGTGGAACGTGGCGCCTTCGTTGACCTGGCCTTCGGCCCAGATGCGCCCGTCATGGCGCTCGACGATCCGTCGCACACTGGCAAGGCCGATGCCGGTGCCCTCGAAGTCTTCCATCCGGTGCAGGCGCTGGAAGACGCCGAACAGCTTGTTGGCGTAGGCCATGTCGAAGCCCACACCATTGTCGCGGATATAGACCTCGACTTCGGTCTCGCTCTGGCGAGCGCCGATCTCGATGCGTGCCGGCGTGCGGCCTCGGGTGTACTTGATGGCGTTGGACAGCAGGTTGAGCAGGGCCATGTTGATGAACGCCGGGTCGGCGACCACCTTGGGCAGCGCGCCGACTTCCCACACGATGTCGCGGTCGGCATAGTCGGGCGCCAGCTCGGTGCGGATGCTGTCGATCAGGGCATTGAGGTCGACATCCGACATGCGCAGCGCCGAGCGTCCCATCTGGGAGAAGTTGAGAAGGTTGTCGACCAGGGTGCCGGCGAAACGCGCGGCTTCATTGATATGGCCCAGGAAGCGCCGGCCACGCTCGCTCAGCGTCGGGCCTTCGATCTCGGTCAGCAGTTCGGTGTAGCCGGCAATGTGCCGCAGCGGCGCACGCAGGTCATGCGAGACGCTGTAGGAGAACGCCTCGAGCTCCTTGTTCGAGCGGCGCAGCTCGCCGGCCAGTTGCGCCAGCTCCTCGGCCTTGCGCAAGACAATGCCGAGCACCGCGGCGCGCAGCTCGACCACGGCCTCGACGACCAGCGGGTCCCAGGGCTTGGAGAAGTCACGCACCTCTTCCTGCCAGGACTCGAAGCTATGGCGCGGATTGAGCGTGCCAAGCGGGCCTATCGATTTTTCTGGCCTGCCCGCCCAGCTGACGGTGCGGGCCTGTTCCGGGCGGAACCACAGCAGGTAGTGCGAGTGGATCTGCGAAATGGCCACGGCCAGTACGCCTGCAGTATTGTCGGCCAGCTCCGGGAGCTCGTCGATGTCGCGGCGCACGTTGTCGGTATGGAACACGGTCCCGCCGCCGCGCTGGGCCAGCCAGTGGACCAGCGCATTGACCCGTGACTCGGGCGGCGTCTCGCCGATCAGCTCGCAGCGTTCGGCCGAGATGATCGCCGCGCCGCTGGCACCGGCGAAGTCCAGCAGTACCTGGGGCAGGACGAGCAGGCCGTCGGCGACACTGTCGTGGTCGGCCATGGACGAGAGCATCTGCACGATGCGTTGGCGAAGCTGCAGCAGTCGATGGGTGCTGGCATGCGATTCACGCGACTCGATCTGCAGCGACAGCATGTTGGCCAACAGCTCGCAGGCCGTGCGGGTCTGGAAATCCACCCGGCGCGGTTGCTCGTGGTGGCAGGAGATCAAGCCCCAGAGCTTGCCGTCGACCACGATGGACAGCGACATCGAGGCCAGCGTGCCCATGTTGCGCATGTACTGCAGGTGCAGGGGCGAGACGCTGCGCAACGAGGCGAAGCTCATGTCCAGCGCCTGGCCGGTACGTGGGTTGAGCGCCGGCAGCACGGGGGAGGGCTGGTAGTTGGCGTCTTCGATCACGCGGATGCGATTGATGCGATAGAGCTCGCGCGCCTGGCGCGGAATGTCGGACGCGGGAAAACACTGGCCCAGGTAGCGCGGGTAGCCGGCGTCGGCTACTTCGGCGATCACCAGGCCGTTGCCCTCGTCGTCGAAGCTGTAGGCCTTGACCCTCCCGAACCCTGTAATGCGCTTGAGCTCTTCGACCGTACGCTGCAGCAGTTCATCGATGCTGCTGGCCTGGTGCAGGCTGCTGACGAAGCCGCGTACCAGCGGGTAGAAGTTGCCATGGACGCCGATGCCCGGAGTGTCCTGGGCCGGCTCGAGCTCGGCGATCAGTACCTGGTCGTGACGGTGCACCAGCACCGTGAGGTTGCGTCCGGCCCAAGGCCCTTGGCGCAGGCGCGCGTCGCCGATATGGAAAGGGAAGATCTCGTCGCACGGCAACTGACGCAAGTGCTCGCGCAGGTCGAAGTCTTCAGCCACCAGCTCGGCGAAACAGCTGCCCAGCAAGGCACTGGCGCTCAACCCCAGCCACTGCTCGGCGTTTTCGCTGGCCTGGAGGATGCTCAGGTCGGATTCGTCCAGCACCAGCAGGAACCCATGGGGCTGGATGCTTCCCGGAACATGGATAGGCTCTTGGGCGCAGCGCTCGATGGCGTGTTCCAGGGAAGGCTCGGCGTTGGACAAGGGGTGGCGCTCCCGTAGGTTCGTCTGATGATGCCGCGTCAGCTAGCACAGGGCGTTTGAAGCGCAAAATATCAGAAAGTTGACTGTTTTGCTCGGAAGGGTGCCAGATCGCCAGCCATCTTATGGCGTCCCGCACAATGAGTTCTATTCTGGCGTCATCTTTCTGACCTGCTACCCTCTTCCCA
>JAQZAY010000522.1 GCA_029239415.1 Pseudomonas sp.
TGGCAAAGCTCGGCTAGGGTATGGACGGCACCTTGTCGCTCCCATCGATGGACAGGTTGCGCGCCTATTATCAACAGAGTTATCCACAGATTGTTCAGTTCGGATGACGCGCCTCAGATCAAGGATGATCCCTATGTCCACCCTCGTCACCTCGCCCTGCCCACCCGATGAACTGGAAGCCCGTTTGCGCCTGCAACGTCTGCCCGAGATCGGCCCCCGGCGTTTCCACACCCTGATGCATGCTTTCGGCAATGCCTCGGCCGCACTCACCGCACCGGCCGGTGCCTGGCGCGCCCTGGGCTTGCCGGCGGCGTCCAGCGACGCACGCCGCAGCCCCTCCGTGCGCGAGGGAGCAGCGGCTGCCATGGCCTGGCTAGAGCGTCCGGGCCAGCATTTGCTGATGTGGGACAGCCCCGGCTACCCGGTCTTGTTGGCCGAGATCGATACGCCACCGCCGTTGTTGTTCGTGGCGGGAGACCCTGCATTGCTGGAGCAACCGCAGTTGGCGATCATCGGCAGCCGTCGCGCTTCGCCCCCTGCCTTGGACACCGCCAGTGCGTTCGCCCGGTGCCTGGCACAGGCGGGTTTCTGCGTGACCAGCGGGCTCGCCCTGGGTATCGACGGCGCTGCGCATCAAGCGGCGATGAAGGCCGGCGGGCGTACGATCGGGGTGCTGGGGACCGGTCTGCAAAAACTTTATCCACAGCGGCACCGCAGCCTGGCGCAGGCCATGATCGACGGTGGCAGCGCCGTGGTGTCCGAGTTTCCCCTGGACGCCGGCCCCCTGGCGGCGAACTTCCCGCGGCGCAACCGCATCATCAGCGGTCTTTCGCTCGGCGTCCTGGTGGTGGAGGCCAGCCTGGCCAGTGGCTCGCTGATCACCGCGCGCCTGGCAGCCGAACAGGGGCGCGAGGTCTATGCCATCCCTGGCTCGATCCACCACGTCGGTTCCAAGGGGTGTCATCAGCTGATCCGTGATGGTGCCTTGCTGGTGGAAAGCGTCGAGCACATCCTCGACAGCCTGCGTGGTTGGCAGCATGTGCCCGTCGCCGCAGCTGAAGCGTCACCGAGCGACGCTGCCCATCCCCTGCTGTCGCTCTTGCACGCGGCGCCGCAGACCAGCGAGGCCCTGGCGCTGAGCAGTGGGCAGCCGCTCGCCGAGGTTCTGGCCAGCCTGACCGAGCTGGAGCTCGAAGGGCGCGTCAGCAACGAAGCCGGACGTTGGTTTGCCCGGCTCGGCTAAGTACACTGCACATCGATCTTCATGGGAGGCAGGACAATGGTCAGCAGTTGGCGTGTGCAGCAAGCCGCACGTGAGGTCCGGGCAGGCGCGGTGATCGCGTACCCGACGGAGGCCGTCTGGGGTCTGGGCTGCGATCCGTGGAACGAAGACGCGGTGTATCGCCTGCTCGCGCTCAAGTCGCGGCCTGTGGATAAAGGGCTGATCCTGGTGGCCGACACCATCCGTCAGTTCGACTTCCTGTTCGAGGACTTCCCCGAAGACTGGATCGACCGCATGAGCAGCACCTGGCCAGGGCCGAACACCTGGCTGGTGCCGCACCAGGACCTGCTGCCGGAATGGGTGACCGGGGAGCACGACACCGTGGCCCTGCGCGTCAGCGATCACCCGCAGGTGCGCGAGCTGTGCGCGTTGGTGGGGCCGCTGATTTCCACGTCATGCAACCCGGCCGGACGTCCGGCGGCCCGGACACGGCTGCGTGTGGAACAGTACTTCCATGGCGAGCTGGACCACGTGCTGGGCGGTGCCCTGGGCGGGCGCCGCAACCCGAGCGTGATCCGCGACCTGGTCAGCGGCGAGGTCAGACGACCGGGCTGAGCCTGTGCGTGGACGGCTCAGGCACGCTCAGTGCCCGAGTCGTCGCTCAGCTTAGCGGGAAGGACTCATCCTTCCGGCAGCAACACTGTAGAGCCGACCGTCTCGCGCCCCGAAAGGGCCTTCTGCGCCTCGGCCGCCTCGCTCAGCGCATAGCGCTGCTGCACGTCCACCGTCAGCTGGCCGCGGGTGATCATCGCGAACAGGTCATCAGCCATGGCCTGGGTCTGCTCGGGAGTGCTGGTGTAGGTGGCCAGGGTCGGGCGGGTCACATACAGCGAGCCCTTCTGCGCCAGGATGCCCAAGTTGACACCGCTCACCGCCCCCGAGGCGTTGCCGAAGCTGACCATCAGACCACGGGGCTGCAGGCAGTCCAGCGAAGTCAGCCAGGTGTCGGCACCGACGCCATCGTAGACCACCGCGCACTTGCGGCCGTCGGTCAGCTCCAGCACGCGCTTGGCGACGTCTTCGTGGCTGTAGTCGATGGTCGCCCAAGCGCCCAGGGCCTTGGCACGCTCGGCCTTTTCCGCCGAACCGACGGTGCCGATCAGCCTGGCGCCCAGGGCCTTGGCCCATTGGCAGGCCAACGAGCCGACGCCACCGGCGGCGGCATGGAACAGCACGTAGTCGTCGGGCTGCACGGCATAGGTCTGCTTGAACAGGTACTGCACG
>JAQZAY010000097.1 GCA_029239415.1 Pseudomonas sp.
CTCCAGCCCAGATACCCCGCTCAATGCAAACGAAGCCATCGAACAGCAGGCGCGCCGTCCTTACCAGCCCGCAACCCTTGATCACTCCACGTTCCAAGCTGATTTCCACGGTAAATTCACCACTTGGATGTTCCACTGCCAAACGCTGACGCTCGCCGGTGGACGTGCTGGCGAGGGGCTGGGCAATCGATCCTTCGATCAGACAGGCAGTGGCGACACTCACCGCGCCAAACACCCCAATGGACGCATGGCAGCGGTGCGGGATGAACGAGCGCGTATTGATGGTGCCGCCGTTGCGCGGTGCCGACAGCAGGCACATCTTCGGGACATTGCGCTGGCTGACATCGCCCAGGTTCATGCGTGGGCCCAGTTGCAGGCGGATGGCTTCCAGGCGCGTTTTCAGTGCGCTGTCTGCCTCCAGCCTTTCGCAGGGCTCGTAGCCGGTCACGCCAAGGTCTTCGGCACGCAGCAGCACCACCGGCATGCCGTTGTCGATGCAGGTGACTTGCACGCCGTCGACACGGTCGCGGCTGTTGCCGGTGGGCAGCAGCGTCCCGCAGCTGGCGCCAGCCACGTCGGCGAAGGTCACCACCAGCGCCGCCGCACGGCCCGGAACCCCATCGATACGGGTATCGCCGGCATACTCCACCTGGCCATCGGAGGTCGGCACCTGGGCGACGGCGATCTGCCCGGTGTTCTCCATGAAGATGCGCACCGGCGTGCTGGAACCGCTGGCGGCCACCAGGCCGCGCTCGATGGCGAACGGCCCTACGCCGGCCAGAATGTTGCCGCAGTTCTGCCCATAGTCCACCCGCGCCTGGTCCACCACCACTTGAGCGAACAGATAGTCGACGTCGGCGTCATCGCGCTGCGAGGCGCGGATGATGGCGACTTTGCTGGTGAGCGAGTCGGCGCCGCCAATGCCGTCAATCTGCCGGGCATCGGGCGAGCCCATCACCGCCAGCAGTACGCGGTCACGCAGCGTGCCCGGCGCGGGCAGGTCGTCATGCAGGAAATAGGCGCCCTTGGAGGTACCGCCACGCATCAGCAGGCAGGGTATGCGGGTCTGGCCCATGTTCAGTCGTCCAGGTCGCTGAGGTGGTCGACATAGCGCAAGCCCTTGGCCGCCAGGCGCGGACGCATCTCGTAGATGTCCAGGCCCAGCTCGCCAGCGGCCAGGCGCAGGCGCTTGCGTTCTTCCAGCTCGGCGCGCTGGGTGGCGGCGTCGAGTACCGCCTCGGCTTCGTCATGGCGTACCACAACTACGCCGTCATCGTCGGCGACCACAATGTCACCGGCATTGACGAGCTGCCCGGCACACAGCAGGGGCAGGTTCACCGAGCCCAGCACCTCTTTCACCGTACCCTGGGCGTTGATGGCGCGGGACCACACGGCAAAGCCCATTTCGCGTAGCGTCTGACTGTCGCGGATGCCGGCGTCGATGACCAGGCCGCGCACGCCGCGAGCCTTGAGAGAGGTCGCGAGCAGGTCGCCGAAGTAGCCATCGCTGCAAGGCGAGCTGGGCGCGACCACCAGTATGTCGCCAGGGCGGCACTGCTCCACGGCGACATGGAACATCCAGTTGTCGCCAGGGGCCACCAGGACGGTTACTGCGCTGCCGGCCACTGCCACACCTTGCTGGATTGGGCGTACGCCGGTATTCAGCAGGCCCTTGCGAGCCTGGGCTTCATGCACCGTGGCCACACCGAGCCGTCCCAAGGCATCGACCACTTGGGCATCGACGCGTGGAATGTTGCGGACCACGATGCCGGTCTTGCCGATCAGCCCGCTCATGCCAGGTTCTCCGTTACGCGTGGGAACACGCTCTGCAGGCCTTCGGCGTAGACGATGTTGCGTGCGCTGGTGATGCCGACGTTACGCTTGGCCTGCACGCCGCGCTGCAGGGCGACGCGGGTGTAGTATTCCCAGAGATGTTCCTGGCCGGCCATGCACTGGATGGCGGCATACTTCTTGTCCCACACCGAGGTGATGTCGAGGAAGGTGTCCGGGCGCCATTCGCACTGCTCGGGCTGGTGCGGCTCGAAGGCGTACACCGGCGGTGCGCCAACGATCTTCTCGCCCGGCTTGTAGCCTTCGGCCTGGGCGATGATGCGGGCTTCCTGGGCCAGGTGCATGGCCAGCGGGTGGTCGTAGTTGTAGGGGTCTTTCAGGGAATGGCTGAGAACGAACTCCGGTTGTACCCGGCGATACACATCGGCCAGGCGGAACAGGGTGTCCTTGTCGGCGCGCATCGGGTAGTCGCCGATGTCGAAGAATTCCACGCTGGCACCGAGGATTTCGGCAGCCGCCATGGCTTCCTCACGGCGTGCGTCCTTGACCTTGGCTTCGGTCATTTCACCCTTGCGCCACAGCTTGGCAGACTCGCCGCGCTCACCGAATGACAGGCAAACCACGTGCATGGCATACCCTTGCTCAGCGTGCAGCGCAATGGCGCCACCGGCACGCCAGACAAAGTCGGCGGAATGTGCGCTGACCACCAGGGCGGATTTTTGTGAGGTACTCATTGTTCGTTGGCTCCTGCAGTGGGGGTTAGCGCAGGATGTCATCGGCCTACGCCAGGCACTAATGCGTTCAATTGCAACGGCTATGCGTTTTATTTATTGCCTGGCATGGGCACTAGGGGCATAGTCGCCCCAGTCACGAGCCGAGCGCCGGGAAAGCCTTATGATCGACGTCGAACTGCCCAACCTGATGCAAGTACGCGCCTTTATCCGGGTGGCCGAGCTGGGCAGTGTTTCGCGCGCGACGCAGGTGTTGTTCCGTGCTCAGTCCGTGGTCACCCGCGCCATTGCCGAGCTGGAGACGCGGTTCGCTGTCCCGCTGTTCGAGCGCCATGCCAATGGCATGCGCCTGACCGACTATGGCGAGTGCTTGCTGCCGCGTGCACAACGCGTGCTGGCCGAACTGGACAGCGTGCCGAGGTTGCTGGGTACAGCGCAGGGCGAGCCCCTTTACCTGTTTCAGGCGCGGCGCCTGCAAGTGTTCGTGAAACTCTGTGAGACACGGCATATGCAGACCGTGGCGCGGCACTTCGGCCTTAGCCAACCGGCCGTCAGTGCTGCTTTGAAAGTGCTGGAAGGCGGGTGCGGGCAGCCATTGTTCGTGCGCACGTCCCGCGGCCTGCAGCCCACCCCGGCTAGCCGGGAGATTCTCTTCCCCATCCGCCGGGCGCTGAACGAGTTGCGCCACATGGACAGTGACCTGAGCGCGATGCAAGGCACCCTGCGCGGGGTGGTGCATGTCGGCGCGTTGCCGTTGGGCCGCTCGCGCATTCTGCCGGATGCCATTTTACGCTTCACTGCGCAGCATCCACAGGTCCGGGTGGTGACCAACGAAAGCCCGTTTGACTTGCTGGCGACCGAGCTGCGGGTAGGGGATGTGGATTTCGTGTTGGGCGCCTTGCGGCCTCATGACTATGCCACCGACCTGGTGGGCGAGCCGCTCATCAACGAGGAAATGGTGCTGCTGGCCCGCCGGGGGCACCCGCTGTTGCACACACCCCTGACGCTGGAGGGCGTGCACCAGGCGCGCTGGGTGTTGCCTCGGGCCGGCTCGCCGGCGCGCCGGCTGCTCGACAACTGCTTCGCCGCCGCTGGCTTGGCAGCGCCGTGGCCGGTCGTGGAAAGCGCTGATCTGGCGGTTATCCGTGGCCTGCTGGTGCGTTCGGACATGCTGGCGGCGGTGTCTGCGCACCAGTTGGCTTACGAGATCGCCAGCGGCGAACTGCAACGCCTGCCGCTGGCGCTGCCCGGTACTGCCCGCGCCATCGGCCTCATGCAGCGCAGTGGGTGCCTGCAGTCACCGGCGGCGGTGGCGCTGATGGCCTGTATCCGCCGGGTGATCACCGAGCATGCGTGAGCCCGGAAGGGGGCCTCAAAGCAGGCTCAGCGGGTGGCTGACGATCAGCCGATTCTCGTCGAAACTGTTGGTGCTACCCCAGTCCCGGCGCTGGCTGGAGTTGCGCCACTTGAGGTTCAGGGGCTCGGCCCCGGAGCGGGCTGCGTCGATCAGTTGGAAGCCTTGCCGGCCACGGAGTAGCGAACCTGCTGGTTACGAGTCTTCATGAAGTCTTCGATGCTCTGCCCGCGCATGGCGGCGTAGATGTCCAGGTTGGACACACCCAGCACGGCACCCAGCTTCTCCAGCACGAAGAAGATCACCCCGTAGTGGATCAGCCCGCGCCAGTCGCGGCGGCGCAGCAGGTCGCTTTCCTCTTCGCTCAGGCCTGCCTCGCGGTACAGCGCTTCGGGCTCGCTCAGGAAGCGCTGGCGCCACTGCGGCTCGATCATGCGATGCAGGAACTTGTTCAGGCGGTAGCCTTTGGCACTGCGCTCCAGGGTATAGGGGTAGGTGCCTTCGAGCTGCTCCGCCCCCGCCAGCTGATGCTGCATGTGCTGGCGGTGACGTTCGTTGACCGGCGCCGGCAGCGCCTGGTCGCGGTTTTCCAGCAGCAGGGTGGCGATGCCGGTCATCGATGGCAGGTAGTAGCTCTGGTGCTTGCGCTCGACATTGCCAGACAGCGCGCCACGCATGATCAGCCAGGTGATCACCTCGGCGCCTTCCATGCCGCCGAGCGTGGCGTACTCGGCCAGCGTCATCTCGGTAAGGCGCTGCGGGTCGTTGACCAGCAGGTCAAGGAACTGCGCATCCCACTCAGGGTTGTTGAAGCCGCAACGCTCGCCATGCACCTGATGCGAGACCCCGCCGGTGGCGACGATCGCCACCTTGAGGTCCTCGGGATAGCTTTCGATGGCGCGGCGCAGCGCCTGGCCCAGCTTGTAGCAGCGCCGCGCCGTGGGGATCGGCAGCTGCAGCACGCCGACCTGCAGCGGCACGATCTGTACAGGCCAGCTTTCATCGCATGGCAGCAGTGCCGACATGGGCGAGAAGAAGCCGTGGTCCAGCGGCTTGTCGCGGAAGAAGCTCATGTCGAACTCATCGGCCATCAGGCTCTGGCCGATGTGCCGCGACAGCGCTGCGTGGCCACCCACTGGCGGCAGGTCCCGTGGGTTGCCACCTTCGTCGGCTACGCCGTATTGCTCGTCCACGCCCAGGGTGAAGGCACTGTAATGATCAAAGAAGAACGAGGTGACGTGGTCGTTGAAGATGTAGAACAGTACGTCCGGCTGGCGCTGCTGCAGCCACGTGCGGATCGGCTCGAAGCTTTCGAAGATCGGCGCCCAGGCGGCTTCTGCCTGTTTGTCGTGGTCGACTGCGAAGCCGATGGTAGGGGTGTGGGAGACGGCCAGGCCACCAATGATACGAGCCATGCGAAAGTCCTCTTGCAGGTTACGGCGCGGTTACTGCGGGGTTCGCGCGCAGCCGGGCGTGGCCGTTGGCCAGGATCGCCAGGGCGGCGGCGAATGCCGGCAGGCCGAGGAGGGTGAACAGCAGCGGCAGGCCCAGCCCCAGGCTGAGCACGGCACCACCGATGAGGGAACCGAAGATTGCCCCGAAGCGCCCGATACCGAGCATCCAGCTTACACCCGTGGCGCGGAACTCGGTCGGGTAGTAGCCAGGGGCGAAGGCGTTCAGGCCGGTCTGCGCGCCGCTCATGCAGAAGCCGGCAGCCGCCACGCCGACCACCAGCAGGCTCGACTCCAGGCTCAGGGCGCCCAGCGAGACGATGCACAGGCCGCCCAGGGCGTAGGCGATGGCGATGACCCGGTTGGGGTTGCGCCGGTCCATGATCCAGCCGACCACGATTGCGCCCACTGCGCCGCCGATCTGGAACAGGCCGGTGATGGTGGCGGCGCGCTCGATGGACAGCCCGCCATCACGCAGCAGGGTCGGCAACCAGCCCATGGTCAGGTAGATCACCAGCAGGCCCATGAAATAGGTCAGCCACAGGGCCAGCGTGCCAAACCGGTAGCGCTCGCTGAACAGCTGACGGGCCGGTGCCTTGTGTTGCGTGGTCGGTTCGCTGACGATAAAACGGGTGCCAGCAGCGAAGCGGCCGCCGAGCTTGGCCAAGGCTGCCGCAATCTGGCTGGCCGGTGCCTGGCGCGCGGCGAGGAAGCGAGCGGACTCTGGCAGCAGCCACCACAGCAATGGCAGCAATGCCAGTGGCAGCAGGCCGCCGGCCAACAGTACCGATTTCCAGCCGTGAAGAGGGATCAGCCAGGCGGACAGAAAGCCGCCCAGCCCCGAGCCCATGTTGAAGCCGGTGAACATGATGGTGATCATCAGCGAGCGGTTGCGTGTGGGCAGGTATTCGGCGAGCAGGGTGGTGCAGTTGGGCATGGCCGCACCCAGGGCAATACCGGTCAGCAGCCGCAACACCGCCAGCTCATAGGGGTTGCGGGCGAAGGCGCAGGCCAGGCTCAGCAGGCTGAAGCCGCTGACCGCGATCAGCAGCACTTTCTTGCGGCCCAACCGGTCGGCGTAGGGGCCGGCGGTCAGTGCGCCGATGGCAAGGCCGACCATGCCGGCACTCATCACAGGGCCAAAGGCGGCGCGCGACAGCCCCCAGTCCTGCATCAGCGAAGGTGCGATAAAACCCATGACGGCGACATCGAAGCCATCGAACAGCACGATCAGGAAGCACAGCGACAGGATCAACCACTGGTAGGCAGCAATGGGGCGGTTATCGATCCAGTCTTTTACATCGATAGGGGCATCGACAGGAGGCTTGAGCATGGGTAGTCACCTTTGTTCTTGTATTGGTGTGAATTCCGTCTGGTTTCCATAAGGCTTCGAAAGCGTTACGGCCCGGCAGAAATCACCCCGCCGGACTACGGCGTGAGGGCGACTGTAATCCCATGGTCCTGGCAGCGCCTGCGGGATTATCTTAACGAGATATCTAATTTTCTTATCGCGGGAGCCGTTGCGTTAAAGACTCTGCAGGACCGGAGCTGTCATTCAGGTGTTGGCTTACGCAAGGCATCCTGTGGCGGAGCCGCCAATGCAACTGCCCCGTATGCTCGACGTAGAACTCGAGTATCGGCTCCACAGTGATCATGCTGCGTGAATTGCCGCTGACTGTGCGCGCTTCGGATTGTGCTGGCGTTGGGGGCAGAGATGGGTGAAACCAGCAAGCAGCACAGCGTGGACACGGTAGGGCTCGGCTATCGCCAGATCGAAGGTGATGGCAGTCGAGTGAAATTCGACAACGGTAACCCACATGCGATGATCAACTTGCACAAGCCGCATCCGGGTAATGAGCTGAAGGCTTACGTCAAGCGACAAGTGATTGAGCATCTAAAGGCAGGAGGATCGATCTGATGAGCACAATGATCCAGCACCGGGGCTACTACGGCTCGATTGAAGCCAGCCCTGAAGACAATTGCCTGTTTGGCAAGCTCCAGTTCATCCGCGCGCTGGTCAGCTATGAAGGCGAGACGGTCGCGGGTCTGACACAGGCATTCCGCGATGCAGTAGACGACTACCTCGACACTTGCGCATTCCTTGGCAAGGAGCCGGAGATTCCTTGCAAGGGATCGTTCAACGTAAGGGTTGGGCATGACTTGCACCTGGCGGCTAGCGTGGCGGCCACCAAGCAGAGCATT
The DNA here is from genome assembly GCA_029239415.1 of Pseudomonas sp. The sequence goes on from JAQZAY010000097.1 coordinate 7,530, forward strand.
TCCTTGAATGATCTGACCCGTAAAGCACTCAGCGAATACTTGGAGCATCGCTGAGTTTTCGCCGAAAGGCCTGGGCGAATCGGCGCTTGATGCGAGGGGGGTCACAAACTGTCCGGATCCCCGAAGAACATCTGAATCCGCGACCGCAACCACCGCTCCGCCGGATCATTGTCCTGCGCCCCTCGCCACGCCATGTGCAGCTCGAAACTGTTCACCTCCATCGGCAGGTCCTCGGCCCGCAAGCCGCCCGCCGCCGTGAGCACCTCGGCGGTGTAGTCTGGCACGGTGGCCACGATGTCGGTCCCTGCGAGCAGGCTCCCCAGCCCATTGAACTGCGGCACCGCCAGCACCACGTGGCGCTTGCGCCCGATCTCGCCCAGGGCCTCGTCGATGAACCCGCTCAGGTCTCCGGCGAACGACACCAGCGCATGGGGCCGGGCGCAGAAGTCCTCGAGGGTGATGCTGCCGGGCACGCTGTCGGCGCGCAACAGCTTGGGCTTGCTGCGCCGCAGCAGCTTGCGCTTGGCGTTGGCCGGCAGCTCGCTGGTGTAGCTCACGCCTACCGAGATTTCGCCCGAGGCCAGCAGGGTCGGCATCAGCAGGTAGTTGACCCGGCGCACCACCAGGACGATGCCGGGCGCTTCGGCGCGGATGCGCTTGAGCAGGCGCGGCAGCAGGGCGAACTCGGCGTCATCGGACAGCCCGATGCGAAACACCGCGGTGCTGGTCCCGGGGTCGAATTCGGCGGCGCGGCTGACGGCGGTGGAGATCGAGTCCAGCGCGGGCGAGAGCAGGGCGAAGATCTCGTGGGCGCGGGCCGAGGGCTCCATGCTGCGCCCGGTGCGCACGAACAGGGGGTCGTCGAACAGGCCGCGCAGCCGCGAAAGCGCCGCGCTGATGGCGGGCTGGCCCAGGAACAGTTTCTCGGCGGCGCGGGTCACGCTACGCTCGTGCATGAGTGTCTCGAAGACGATCAGCAGGTTGAGGTCGACGCGGCGCAGGTCGTTACGGTTCATCGGCAAGCTTCGCAAGGATGGGGCAGGGGTGAATCTTAAGGCCAAAGGCTGTTAACCTGCACCGCTTTGTGGCCGCGCGTCTTGAACAACACGCGCGGCCCAATCGATGCCAGGCATGTCGACTATTAATAGCTGCTGATGGTCTAACGCCCAAAGCCCGGATAAAGTCCGTGGTATTGATGGCCTACAAGGCGAGGTTTGCGATGTCCCGCATGATCCGTTTTCACAAGTTCGGCGCGGCCGATGTGCTCAAGTGCGAAGAGCAGGCCGAGCCGTCCCCTGCTGCGGGCGAGGTGCAGATCCGCGTCGAGGCGATTGGCGTGAGCTGGTACGACGTGCTCTGGCGGCAGAACCTGGCGCCGTCCAAGGCGCGCCTGCCAGCCGGCATCGGCCATGAGATGGCCGGGGTCGTCACGGCGGTCGGCGAGGGCGTGGAGGACCTGGCGGTCGGTGACCGGGTGGCCAGCTTCCCGGCCACCAGCGCCAACGACCACCCGGTGTATGGCGAGGTGATCGTGCTGCCGCGCACGGCCCTGACGCGCTACCCCGAGCACTTGAGTCCGATCGAGGCCAGCGTGCACTACACGCCGCTGCTGATCGCCTATTTCGCCTACGTGGACCTGGCGCGTGCCAAGACAGGGCAGACCGCGCTGGTGACCGATGCCAGCCACTGCGCCGGGCCGGCCTTCGTGCAGCTGGGCAAGGCCCTGGGGCTCACGGTGTTCGCCGCCACCAAGGATCCGGAGCAGCGCGACTGCCTGTTGGGGCTTGGCGCCGACAAGGTGATCGTCACCGAGGAGCAGGACCTGGTCATGCAGGTGAGCAAGTACACCGATGGCCGTGGCGTCGACATGGTGCTCGATGGCATGGGCGGCCCGCAGATGTCGCTGCTCGGCGATGTCCTGGCGCCTTGCGGCAGCCTGGTGCTGTACGGCCTGCAGGGGGGCAACCAGACGCCGTTCCCGGCCTGCGCCGCGTTCCAGAAGAACATCCAGTTCTTCCTGCATTGCGTGAGCAACTTCACCGGCAAGCCGGAGCTGGGCATCCGCCAGGACCAGGTGGCGCTGCAGCGGGCCTTGCGTGATATCAACCAGTTCACCGCCGACAAGCTGCTGACCCCGCAGATCGTCAAGGTCTACCCCTTCGAGCAGGTCGTCGAGGCACACCGGCACATGGACCAGTGCCCCTGTGGCGGGCGCGTGGTGCTAGAGCTGAACGGCAGCTGAGCAAGGGGCGTGAGCGGGTCGCTTGCCGTCACCCGATGAAGCCCGAGCCTGTCTCGGGCTTTATATAGATATTTCCTACGCGCGACTCAGAACGGTCTGACGGGCTACTCCGGGATATTCGATCCAGCATGGGTATTGTCCAGCCAGCGGTGAGCACCCTGGCGACTTTATTCCTTGCCAGTGAGGTGACCCCATGAGCAAAAGCCACGACCAGGCCATGCATTTCATCTACCAGCAGGTGCTGGCGCGCCTGCTCGAGCACATGTCGCAGGCACAGCGGGCTTCGTTGCAATTGCTGATCCAGCGCCTGGTGGTGGCGGCCGGTGGCCTGGAGCGGATCGGCGAGTTCACCCTGCTGCTGCTAGACGCCGGCGACCGGCGCAGCGCCCATGCACTGGCCTGCCTGCGCGCCGCACAGCTGAGCATCGCCACGCGTTCGCCGTGCACCTTCAGCCTGCGGGTCGCGGTAGCCCGGGTGGCCGGGGTCGGCGGCCACGCGCTGGGTAACTGCGAGCGCAGCTACGCTGCACTGTTTCTCCACGATGATCCTCGCGTGCAACTGCTGATGGTCGAGCAAGGGCAGGTCATGCCGTTCGACATCCGTCTGGCACAGCCGCGCCTTGCCCGGGAGCGCGAGGCATTTCTGCTGTTCGGGCACATGACTGGCGCAAGGCCACAGTGCCTGTTCGGCAGCCGTCATCAGCTGGCGCTGGCCGATGCCTACAGCCATGTACTGGGTGTCGACGGCGGGGCCAGTGCCCTGGTCTGTGCCCTGCCGACGGGCCAGCGGCAGCGTTACCTGGCCTGGGCGCGGCGTTGCCTGCGCCAGGCTGGGCAACCGACGGGGTGGCCGTTGCAAGGCTGTGCTCGCACCCTGGCTGCGGGCCTGAGCCACCTGCATCATGCTGTGCAAGGACAGCTGCTAGGCACGGAGCCGGTCTGTGCCGTGACCCACCATTGCTTCCTCGCGGCCGCGCCGCTGCAAGTCATCGCCGTCGACGAGCTGCTCCAGGACCTGGCCGCGCCGCAACGCCTCGATGCCATGCTCGGCCATCGCGAGGGCTGGGCCGACGGTGTCTCGGCGCTGGAAGCCTGGGCCGACCCTGCGCTGGTGGCTCACCTGCTGGGACTGCGCGGGGAGTACTTCTCGCGCCGGAGCTACGCGCAAGGTTTCGATGGCCATGTCTGGCGCATCGGCAGCGCCGAGCCAACCGTGGATACGCCTGGCTGGGAGACCGTGCGCGCCGAGGCCAGCGTCTATTTCGAGGAGGCCCTGGGGCTGCGCGACCAGCAGCTGGCCTGCCTGCTGTACGCGCCGTTCGTGGCTCGCGGGCAGCGCCTGGAGTACTACCTGCGTCGCTGTCACCCAGCCATGCGCGTCGCCTTGCCGTACCTGCACAGGGCACTGCAGGGCCGGGACTGCCCGCAGGTGGTCGAGCAATGGCTGGTGTCAACCAGCGGCCTGGGCATTGCGCAACTGCAACGGTTGTATCGACATCATCCCTGCGCGGGCGGGGGTAGCGGGTTGCTGGACCCGTTGGCCCAGCGGGACATCGGCTTGCGTCGATGACCGCTGATCCGGGCCACTTGCCAGCAGGCCGAGTCTGTATGTATAAACAGTGTCCATCCGTTGTCCCGACCCTGTCCCGTGATCGCCCACTCCGTCGAAGACCC
>JAQZAY010000098.1 GCA_029239415.1 Pseudomonas sp.
GTCATCGTCGATGTCAAACTCCGGCACTTCTTTACTGAGAGCCATTGTTATAGTCCTTTGCTGAGTTCGAACTCAGACTCGAGCGGCGCCTGATTCCCTGGCAGCGCTGAAGCCTGTCCCCACTACGCCAGGAACAGGTCAGGCACAACAATCAGCGGCTTGGCAAAAACTGCAGTGGGTCGACGGGTTTACCCTGGCGGCGAATCTCGAAATGCAGCTTCACCCGGTCAGCACCTGTGGACCCCATCTCGGCAATAGTCTGCCCAACCTTGACTTGCTGCCCCTCCCGAACCAAAAGCCTGCGGTTGTGGCCGTAGGCACTGACATAGGTATCGCTGTGCTTGATGATGATCAGCTCGCCGTAGCCCCGCAAGCCACTCCCGGCGTAAACCACTGATCCATTTGCAGCAGCAAAAACAGGCTGTCCCAAATCTCCGGCGATATCAACGCCTTTATTCAAACTACCGTTTGAAGCAAATTTTCCAATTACCACGCCGTTTGCAGGCCACACCCAACTGCCGGCGGATCGCTCTGCGGCGGGCACCCGAGCTGGCGCGGCCGGCGTGGCGATGGCCATTGTTGACGCCGGTTTGCTGGCGCTGGAGGCAGGGGCTGGAGGAGTTCCGACTGGCCGACGAATGACCGTCGTGGTGCTCGACGAGGACGTCCCGGAGACCACTTTGGTGTTCCCTCCAGTGCCGCTGCTGAAGCGTATCGGCTGGTCTGGGCGGATGGTGTAGGGCGCGGCGATGCCATTGCGTGCGGCCAGCTCCTTGTAATCCCAGCCATAGCGGAACGCGATGGAGAACAGCGTGTCCCCCGGCCTGACGATGTACTGCCCCGAGGTCACCGTCGGACGCTTGGGCGCCGCACTGTTGCGATCGACCACCCGAGCGCCCCCGGAGGGGGTGCTGGAGCAGCCGGCGAGCAGCATGCCCATGGCCAGTGCAATCACCAGAAGCCTGAAGCTCGATCGATCCCTGCGCTGCTGAATGATTGTATGCCCCACCCGCCGCTTCCTCTCATGGTGACGTTACGAAATGCAATATTGTTTCAATCATGACCGTGCCGCCCCAGGTGCAGGCATCGGCTCTGCCCCCGGGGATAACGGCCAGGGCCCCGCCAGATAGACAGGGCGGCGCCTGGAGAATTCGCAGTCGCTGCAAATATTAACGGTGCGGATCAGGCCAGGGGCCCGTTGAGCAAGGGCACGAATCGCACCGCACCGAGCACTCGCCGCGAGAAACCCTGCTCTTGGCGCACGATGAGCATCAGTTGCTGCAGCTCGCCTGCGGCGCCGACCGGAATGACCATGCGCCCGCCAGGCGCGAGCTGGTCGAGCAGGGCCTGCGGCACCTCGGGTGCGACCGCGGTGACGATGATGCCGTTGTACGGCGCGAGCGCCGGCCAGCCCTCGCAGCCATCGCCCCAGCGAAACACCACGTTGCGCAGGTTCAGCTCGAGCAGCCGTTCCTTGGCACGGTCCTGCAGCACCTTGATCCGCTCCACCGAGAACACGCGCTCGACCAACTGGGCCAGGATCGCGGTCTGGTAGCCCGAGCCCGTGCCGATCTCCAGCACCTTGTCCAGCGGGCCGGCCTCGAGCAACAGCTCGCTCATGTGCGCGACCATGAAGGGCTGCGAGATGGTCTGGTTGTGGCCGATGGGCAGCGCGGTGTCTTCATAGGCGCGGTGCGCCAGCGCCTCGTCGACGAACAGGTGGCGCGGCGTACGGCGCAGCACGTCGAGCACCTGGGTGCTCGACACGCCCTCCTCGATCAGCCGCTGGATCAGCCGCTCGCGGGTGCGCTGGGAAGTCATGCCGATGCCGCGACGCATCAGGTCGTCCTGCCCGCGCTTCACAGCAGCCCCTCCAGCCAGCCGTCGAAACGCTCGAACGCGTCGCTGAAGGTACGATCGAGCTGCAACGGGGTGATCGACACGTAGCCCTGCATCACGGCATGGAAATCGGTGCCGGGCCCGCCATCCTCGGCATCCCCGGCCACGGCGATCCAGTAGCCTTCCTTGCCCCGCGGATTGACTACCCGGGTAGGCGCGGCCGCCCGCGCCCGGTGTCCCAGGCGCGTCAGCTGGATGCCGCGGATGTGCTCCAGCGGCAGGTTGGGGATGTTCACGTTCAACACGGTGCGCGCCGGCAGCTCCAGGCGTGACTGCGCCTCTACCAGGCGCCGGGCGATGTGCGCGGCCGTCGGCAGGTTGTCCGGCAACCGCGAGACCAGCGAGAAGGCCAGCGAGGTACCGCCCAGGAAGCGTCCCTCGAGCGCTGCGGCCACGGTGCCGGAATAGAGCACGTCATCACCCAGGTTGGCACCCAGGTTGATACCCGACACCACCATCTCGGGTGTCTGCGCGAGCAGGCCGTTGAGCCCCAGGTGCACGCAGTCGGTCGGCGTGCCGTTGAGGCTGATGAAACCGTTGGCCAGGGTCTGCGGGCACAGCGGCCGATCCAGCGTCAGCGAGCTGCCGGCGCCGCTCTTGTCCTGGTCGGGGGCGATGACCACGCAGTCGGCATAGTCGGCCAGCGCGGCATGCAGCGCGGCAAGTCCGGGTGCGGTAACACCGTCGTCGTTCGAAATCAGAATACGCATGGGCTGTCCGTGTGCCCTGCCGGCATCAGGTCGACAAGCTCGCGCACCACGACGGTGGCGAAGCATCCGGCCGGCAGGACGAATTGCAGTTGCAGGATATCAGGCTCCGGATAATGCCACGTCAGCTCGCCAATAGGGAGCCGCAGTATGCGACGTTCGTGGCTCATGCCGGCTCGGGACAACCACTGGCAAAATGCCGCATTTTCCTCGCCCACGCGCTGCTCCAGCTGCGCGGTTGCGCCTTGCGTGGGGCTCGGGCCCTCGCCCCAGAGCGGGCCCGTGGGGTGCAGGTCGAGGATGGCCAGGCGCGGATCGGAACACTCCTGCTCACCGGCGGGGAAAAAGCTGCGGCTATCGGTGAACGCCAGCAGGTCGCCGACCTGTGCCCGTTGCCAGCTGCCCTCGGCCACCCGCGCCGCGAGCACCTGGTTGAACAGGTAGCTGCGCGCGGTCGACAGCAGGCGCGAACGCGTGTTGCGCTGCTCGGGCAGGGCTGCGCGGTCGGCCCAGCCGCGGGCGTCGACCAGGTTGCCGCCGGCATGGCCGAAGCGCTGGCTGCCAAAGTAGTTGGGCACGCCCTGTTGCTTTAGCTGGGCAAGGCGCGCATCCAGCGCCGCGTGGTCGGCGGCCAGGTTGGTCAGGCGCAGGGTGAAGCCGTTGGCCGAGTGGGCGCCGCGCTGCAGCTTGCGCAGGTGGCGCACCTGCCTGAGGATGCGCAGGCTGGCATCCTCGGCGCGCGACAGGTCAGGGTCGGCCTTGCCAGGCAGGTGCAGGCTGAACCACTGGCGGGTCAGCGCCTGGCGGTCCTTGAGGCCGGCATAGCTGATGTTGCGCAGCGGCACGCCGCTGGCCCGTGCCAGGCGCCGGGCCGCCTCCTCGGTATTGAGCTCGCGTTTCTCGACCCACAGCCACAGGTGCTCGCCCTGGCCCGACAGCGGGATATCCAGCACTTCGTCGACCTGGAAATCTTCGGCGACCGCCTTGAGCACGGCCGTGCCCAGCGCCTGGCCGCAGGCGCGTGGCCCGAGCAGTTCGGATTCGGTCATGCTGGCAGCAGCAGGGCGACCGCGTGCACGGCGATGCCCTCCTCGCGGCCGGCAAAGCCCAGCTTCTCGGTGGTGGTGGCCTTGACGTTGACCTGGTCGAGTTCGACGTTCAGGTCCTGGGCGATCAACTGGCGCATGGTCTCGATGTGCGGGGCCATCTTCGGCGCCTGGGCAACGATGGTGGCGTCGACGTTGCCGACCTTCCAGCCCTTGGCCAGGACGACCTTGACGACGTGGCGCAACAGCACGCGGCTGTCGGCGCCCTTGAACTGCGGGTCGGTATCGGGAAAGTGCTTGCCGATGTCGCCCAGCGCGGCGGCGCCCAGCAATGCGTCGCTCAGGGCATGCAACACGACATCGCCGTCGGAGTGGGCCAGCAGGCCGAACCTGTGCGCGATGCGCACCCCGCCCAAGGTAATGAAATCGCCGTCCGTGAAGCGGTGCACATCGTAGCCGTGGCCAATACGCATAGAAAAACGCCCTGATTGAGTCAGGGCGTGATTCTACCTGCTTTGCCCCGCCTTGGGCGGGCTTTGTCCGTCTACAGGCGCCCCAGCGCCACGGCGTGATGGCGCAGGTGCTCGTCGATGAAGCTGGCGATGAAGTAGTAGCTGTGGTCGTAGCCGGGCTGCAAACGCAGGGTCAGCGCATGGCCAGCTTTTTTCGCGGCCTGCTCCAGTGCCTCGGGCTTGAGCTGGTCGACCAGGAAGTCGTCGCGGTCGCCCTGGTCGACCAGCAGCGGCGGACACTGCCCTGCCGGTGTCTCGGCCAGCAGCACGCTGGCGTCCCATTCGCGCCAGCGCGCCCGATCGTCCCCAAGGTAGCGGGAAAACGCCTTTTCCCCCCAAGGACAATCCAGCGGATTGCAGATGGGCGAGAACGCCGAGACCGACTGGTAGCGCCCCGGGTTGCGCAGCGCCGACACCAGCGCGCCGTGCCCGCCCATGGAGTGGCCACTGATGCTGCGCTGGTCGGACGCAGGGAAATGCGCCTCGACCAGAGCCGGCAGCTCATCGACCACGTAGTCGTGCATGCGGTAGTGCTGCGCCCAGGGCTGCTGGGTGGCATTGAGGTAGAAACCGGCACCCTTGCCGAAGTCCCAGCCCCCTTCCGGGTCGCCTGGTACGTGCTCGCCACGCGGGCTGGTATCGGGGGCCACGATGATCAGCCCGAGCTCGGCGGCAAGCCGGTGGGCGCCGGCCTTCTGCATGAAGTTCTCGTCCGTGCAGGTCAGCCCGCTGAGCCAGTACAGCACCGGCAGCTTCTCGCCCTGCTCGGCCTGGGGTGGCAGGTACACGGCGAACACCATGTCGCAGCCGAGCGTGTGCGAAGCGTGCCGATAGCGCTTGTGCCAGCCGCCGAAGCTTTTCTGGCAAGAGATGTTTTCCAGGCTCATGGCTGACCTCAGAAGTGGATCACGCTGCGGATGCTCTTGCCTTCGTGCATCAGGTCGAAGGCCTTGTTGATGTCCTCCAGGCCCATGGTATGGGTGATGAAGGTATCGAGCGGGATCTCGCCGCTTTCGGACATGGCCACGTAGCTTGGCAGCTCGCTGCGACCGCGCACGCCGCCGAACGCCGAGCCGCGCCAGACGCGGCCGGTCACCAGCTGGAACGGCCGGGTGGCGATTTCCTGGCCGGCACCGGCGACGCCGATGATCACCGACTCGCCCCAGCCCTTGTGGCAGCATTCCAGCGCCGCGCGCATCAGCTGGACGTTGCCGATGCACTCGAAGGAAAAGTCCACGCCGCCATCGGTCAGGTCGACGATCACTTCCTGGATCGGGCGGTCGTATTCCTTCGGGTTGATGCAGTCGGTGGCGCCGAGCTGCCTGGCGATCTCGAACTTGGCCGGGTTGATGTCGATGGCGATGATCCGCGAAGCCTTGGCCTTGACCGCGCCGATGACCGCCGACAAGCCGATGCCGCCCAGGCCGAAGATGGCCACGGTGTCGCCCGGCTTGACCTTGGCGGTGTTGAGCACTGCGCCGATGCCGGTGGTCACGCCGCAGCCGAGCAGGCAGACTTTCTCCAGCGGGGCTTCTTTCTGGATCTTGGCGACCGAGATTTCCGGCAGCACGGTGTATTCGGAGAAGGTCGAGGTGCCCATGTAGTGGAACAACTGCTGACCCTTGTAGGAAAAGCGCGTGGTGCCGTCAGGCATCAGGCCCTTGCCCTGGGTGGCGCGGATGGCCTGGCACAGGTTGGTCTTGCCCGAGCGGCAGAACTTGCACTGGCCGCACTCGGGGGTATACAGCGGGATCACGTGGTCACCGACTGCTACCGAGGTCACGCCCTCGCCCACTGCCTCGACGATCGCGCCGCCTTCGTGGCCGAGGATCGACGGAAAGATGCCTTCCGGGTCCGCGCCCGACAGGGTGTAGGCATCGGTATGGCAGACACCGCTGGCGACCACGCGCAGCAACACTTCGCCAGCCTTGGGCATGGCCACGTCGACTTCGACGATTTCCAGGGGTTTCTTGGCCTCGAAGGCAACGGCGGCACGGGACTTGATCATCAAAGGTCTCCAGGTGGGTCATGAGTCCCACAGTGTAATTCACCTGCTTTTGATGAATAATCCCGCCAGGCTCAAAACATTATTGCCGTGCAGGGACAATCGATGAATAACCGCTGGGAAGGGATCGACGAATTCGTGGCGGTGGCCGAAGCCGGCCAGTTCACGGCGGCGGCAGAGCGCCTGGGTGTTTCGTCGTCGCACGTCAGCCGGCAGATCGCCCGGCTCGAAGAGCGCTTGCAGACGCGCCTGCTGTACCGCAGCACGCGGCGGGTCACCTTGAGCGAAGCCGGGCAGACCTTCCTGCAGCACTGCCAGCGCCTGCAGGATGGCCACGAGGAAGCGCTGCGCGCCATGGGCGACCTGGCCAGCGAACCCAAGGGCCTGCTGCGCATGACCTGCGCGGTGGCCTATGGCGAGCGCTTCATCGTGCCACTGGTGACGCGCTTCATGGCGCTGTACCCGCAGCTGCGCATCGACGTCGAGTTGAGCAATCGCTCGCTGGACCTGTTGCATGAAGGCCTCGACCTGGCCATTCGCCTTGGCCGCCTGCAGGACTCGCGGCTGGTTGCCACTCGCCTGGCGCCCCGGCGCATGTACCTGTGCGCCTCGCCTTCGTACCTGGAGCGCTATGGACGACCGCACAGCCTGTCGGAGCTGGCCCGGCACAATTGCCTGGTCGGCAGTTCGGACATCTGGTCATTGCAGCAGCAAGGCCGGGAGCTGAGCCAGCGGGTGCAGGGCAACTGGCGCTGCAACAGTGGCCAGGCGGTGCTCGATGCCGCGCTGCAAGGCATGGGCTTGTGCCAGCTGCCGGACTATTACGTGCGCGAGCACCTGCACAGCGGCGCACTGGTCTCATTGCTCGAAGCGCACCAGCCGCCCAATACTGCGGTCTGGGCGCTCTATCCGCAGCAGCGGCACCTGTCGCCGAAGGTCAGACGGCTGGTGGATTATCTGAAGGCCGGGTTGGCGGGGTTGCCGGAGTATCGGCAAGGCTGAGCAGAGGTGCTGGATCAACTGGCCTCTTCGCGGGTAAACCCGCGAAGAGGCCAGCGCAGGATGACGATTTCAGCGCCTCCCAGCCCAGCGCTGTCTCAACCAGTCCAGGTCTTCCGGCCGGGTGACCTTGATATTGTCGCTGCGCCCCTCGATCAGCCGCGGCGCCTGCCCGGACCATTCAATGGCCGAGGCCTCATCGGTCACCACCACATCGGACACCAGGCACTCGGCCAATGCCCGGTGCAAGGCCCCCAGGCGGAACATCTGCGGCGTGTAGGCCTGCCAGATGCTGCTGCGGTCCACGGTGGCGGCAACCCGCCCTTGGGCATCAGCCCGTTTCAGGGTATCGCGCGCCGGGACCGCCAGCAGGCCGCCTACCGGGTCATCGGCCAGTTCCGACAACAGCTTGTCCAGGTCGCTGCGCGCCAGGTTGGGCCGCGCGGCATCGTGGACCAACACCCAGTCGCTGTCAGCTGCGCCTTGGGCATGCAGCAACAGCAAGGCATTGAGCACCGAGTCGGCGCGCTCGCGCCCACCCGATGCACGCTGGATACGCCGATCGCTGGCGCAGTGCAGGCCAGGCCAGTACGGATCATCTTCGGCAACGCTGACCACCACGCCCTTGAGCGAGGGGTGGTCGAGAAAACAGTCGAGACTATGCTCGAGAAGGGTCTGCCCGCCCAGCTGCAAGTACTGCTTGGGACGGTCGGCAGCCATGCGGGCACCGACGCCCGCGGCAGGAATCACGGCCCAGAAGACCGGCACGGCCTGGGTCATTGCGGCAGCTGGTAGAGGGTCTCGCCCTCCTTCACCATCCCCAGCTCGTGGCGGGCACGCTCTTCCACGGTCTCCATGCCTTTCTTCAACTCCAGGACCTCGGCGTCGAGCACGCGGTTGCGTTCGAGCAGCCGCTCGTTCTCGGTGTGCTGTTCGGCGATCTGCTTTTGCAGCTCGGCCGCTTGCGCAAGGCTGCCATTACCGACCCAGAGGCGGTACTGCAGGCCACCCAACAGCAGGAGCAGGATGAGAAACAACCAATAGGGACTGCGCATCACGTTATCCAGGGTTAAAGACCGCCGCACCGAAACCGCCAAACGCAGGCCTCGGATAGCACGAAGCCTGGCCGAGGCCAGGCTTCATTGACAGAAACCTGCAAGAGGACTCTGAACCTTCAGTGGGACGAAGGTTCAGCCTGCCGCAGCTGCTGTCTTTTTACCATCTCTTGCTCAGCCGCGAAACTCGGCGCGACCACGGTATACCGCCTTGGCACCCAGCTGCTCTTCGATGCGCAGCAGCTGGTTGTACTTGGACACGCGGTCCGAGCGGCACAGCGAGCCCGTCTTGATCTGGCCGGCAGCGGTACCCACGGCCAGGTCGGCGATGGTGGAGTCCTCGGTCTCGCCCGAACGGTGCGAGATCACCGCGGTGTAGCCGGCGGCCTTGGCCATCTGGATGGCTTCGAGGGTCTCGGTCAGCGAGCCGATCTGGTTGAACTTGATCAGGATCGAGTTGCCGATGCCCTTCTCGATGCCTTCCTTGAGGATCCTGGTGTTGGTCACGAACAGGTCGTCGCCGACCAGCTGCACCTTCTCGCCGAGCTTGTCGGTGAGGATCTTCCAGCCAGCCCAGTCGGACTCGTCCAGGCCGTCCTCGATCGAGATGATCGGGAAGCGCTCGGTCAGGCCCTTGAGGTAGTCGGCGAAGCCTTCGGCGTCGAACGACTTGCCTTCGCCGGACAGGTTGTACTTGCCGTCCTCGAAGAACTCGCTGGCGGCGCAGTCCAGGGCCAGGGTCACGTCGGTGCCCAGGGTGTAGCCGGCATTGGCGACGGCTTCGGCGATGGCCGACAGGGCGTCTTCGTTGGAGGTCAGGTTGGGCGCGAAGCCACCCTCGTCACCGACGGCGGTGTTCAGGCCACGGGCCTTGAGCACGGCCTTGAGGTGATGGAAGATCTCGGTGCCCATGCGCAGGCCGTCGGAGAAGGTCTTGGCGCCGACCGGCTGGACCATGAACTCCTGGATGTCGACGTTGTTGTCGGCGTGCTCGCCGCCGTTGATGATGTTCATCATCGGCACAGGCATCGAGTACTCGCCTGGAGTGCCGTTCAGGTTGGCGATGTGCGCGTACAGCGGCAGGTCCTGGTCCTGGGCGGCGGCCTTGGCGGCAGCCAGGGACACGGCGAGGATGGCGTTGGCGCCCAGCTTGGCCTTGTTCTCGGTGCCGTCCAGCTCGATCATGGCGCGGTCGAGGGCCTTCTGGTCGGAAGGATCCTTGCCCAGCAGCAGGTCGCGGATCGGCCCATTGATGTTGCCGATGGCCTTGAGCACGCCCTTGCCCATGTAGCGGCTCTTGTCGCCATCACGCAGCTCCAGCGCTTCGCGCGAGCCGGTGGAAGCACCGGACGGCGCGCAAGCGCTGCCGATGATGCCGTTGTCGAGCAGTACGTCGGCTTCCACGGTGGGGTTGCCACGCGAATCGAGAACTTCACGACCTTTGATGTCGACTATTTTTGCCATTGTTGTAAGCACTCCGAAATTGACGAAAACAACGCAGCTTGGGGAATTCGGGCCGTTCACCCGGCGGACTTGCGAAGGGCAGGCCGGGTGATGGCAGCCCCCTGACCGGCAGGTCAGGGGTGGAACGGGCGGTACTTTACCCGAGAAAAGCGTTTCTAGGCGGTTTCTACCGTCGGAAAACCCTTGACCAGGTCATCCAGCTGCTTGAGCTGGGTGAGGAACGGCTCCAGCTTGTCCAGGCGCAGGGCGCACGGGCCATCGCACTTGGCGTTGTCCGGATCCGGGTGGGCCTCGAGGAACAGCCCGGCCAGGCCCTGGCTGAGACCAGCCTTGGCCAGGTCGGTGACCTGCGCGCGGCGACCGCCGGCCGAATCCGAGCGGCCACCCGGCATCTGCAGGGCGTGGGTCACGTCGAAGAACACCGGGTACTCGAACTGCTTCATGATGCCGAAGCCGAGCATGTCCACCACCAGGTTGTTGTAGCCGAAGCTCGAACCACGCTCGCAGAGGATCAACTGGTCGTTGCCGGCTTCCTCGCACTTGGCCAGGATGTGTTTCATTTCCTGGGGCGCGAGGAACTGCGCCTTCTTGATGTTGATCACCGCGCCGGTCTTGGCCATGGCCACCACCAGGTCGGTCTGGCGCGACAGGAAGGCGGGCAGCTGGATGATGTCGCAGACCTTGGCGACGGCCTCGGCCTGGAAAGGCTCGTGCACGTCGGTGATCACCGGGACCTTGAAGGTCTGCTTGATCTCTTCGAAAATCTTCATCCCCTCTTCCAGGCCCGGGCCGCGGAAGGAGGTGACGGAGGAGCGGTTGGCCTTGTCGAAGCTTGCCTTGAACACGTACGGGATACCGAGCTTCTCGGTGACACGCACGTACTCTTCGCAGACCTTCATGGCCAGGTCACGGGACTCGAGCACGTTGACGCCGCCGAACAGGACGAACGGCTTGTCGTTGGCGATCTCGATGTTACCGACGCGGATGATCTTCTGGGTCATGGAGTCAGGCCTTGTTCTTCTGCGCCAGTGCCGCCTTGACGAAGCCGCTGAACAGCGGGTGACCGTCACGCGGGGTGGAGGTGAATTCCGGGTGGAACTGGCAGGCGACGAACCAAGGGTGATCCTTGGACTCGACCACCTCGACCAGGGCGCCGTCGCCGGAGCGACCGGACACTTGCAGGCCGGCCTCGACCATCTGCGGCAGCAGGTTGTTGTTGACTTCGTAGCGGTGGCGGTGACGCTCGACGATCACGTCCTTGCCATAGCAGGCGTGGACCTTGGAGCCGCTGGCGATCTGGCACTCCTGGGCGCCCAGGCGCATGGTGCCGCCCAGGTCGGAGGCCTCGGTGCGGGTCTCTACCGCGCCGGTGGAATCTGCCCACTCGGTGATCAGGCCGACCACCGGATGGCCGCTGTTGCGGTCGAACTCGGTGGAGTTGGCGTCTGTCCAGCCCATGACGTTACGGGCGAACTCGATGACCGCCACCTGCATGCCCAGGCAGATACCCAGGTACGGGACTTTGTTCTCACGGGCGTACTGCACCGCGGTGATCTTGCCCTCTACGCCGCGCAGGCCGAAACCGCCCGGCACCAGGATGGCGTCGGCGCCCTCGAGCAGGCCGGTGCCCTGGTTCTCGATGTCTTCGGAGTCGATGTAGCGCAGGTTGACCTTGGTGCGGTTCTGGATACCGGCGTGGCTCATCGCTTCGATCAGCGAC
>JAQZAY010000099.1 GCA_029239415.1 Pseudomonas sp.
AGTGACATAAAGCTAGCACGACCTACGTCAACTTTACACCGTCAGTCGCACATCCCGGGGGCATTTGCCGCTTGATCGCGCCCTGTTCTTTCACTTCAGGCGTCGACCATGGCCATCGCTGCCTCGACATCCACCGCCACCAGCCTTGAACAGCCCGGCTCGTGCATCGTCACGCCCATCAGCTGGTCGGCCATCTCCATGGCGATCTTGTTGTGCGTGATGTAGATGAACTGCACGGTCTCGCTCATTTCCTTGACCAGCCTGGCGTAGCGCCCGACGTTGGCGTCGTCCAGCGGAGCATCGACCTCGTCGAGCATGCAGAACGGTGCCGGATTGAGCTTGAAGATGGCAAATACCAGAGCCAGCGCGGTCAGTGCCTTTTCGCCCCCGGACAGCAGATGGATGGTGCTGTTCTTCTTGCCGGGTGGTCGCGCCATGATCGTCACCCCTGTATCGAGTAGATCTTCGCCCGTCAGTTCCAGGCAAGCGCTGCCACCGCCGAAAACTTTCGGAAAAAGTGCCTGCAAACCGGCGTTTATCTGATCAAAGGTATCCTTGAAGCGGTTGCGGGTTTCCTTGTCGATCTTGCCGATGACGCTTTCCAGCGTATCCAGCGCCTCGACCAGGTCGGCATCCTGTGCATCCAGGTAGCGCTTGCGCTCGGACTGCTGCTGGTATTCCTCGATGGCGGCGAGGTTGATCGCACCCAGGCGCTGGATGCGCCCCTCGACCTGTTCCAGCTCATGGCTGGTGCCCTCCTCGCTCGCTTGCGCGTCCAGCGTGGCGAGCACGCCCTGGAGGTCGTAGCCGTCGGCCAGCAACTGCTCCTGCAAGGTGGTGCGGCGCACCTCCAGCCCCTGGCTTTCAAGGCGTATCTGCTCGAGCTGGCCACGCAGCAATTGCGCCTGCTGCTCGGCCTGGGTGCGACGCTTCTCGGCATCGCGCAGCTCGCGATCGGCCTCGTCCATGTGCAGTCGGGCCAGGCGCATTTCCTCGTCGACGCCCATGCGCCGCTCGAGCATTTCCTCGAGGGTCAGGCGCAGTTCTTCAAGCGGGGCCTGGCCCTCCTCCAGGTTGAGGCTCAGTTGCTCCTGCTTCTCTGCCAGGCGCGCAGCCTGCAGCTCCAGGCGCTCCAGCGCCTGGCGGGTCGAGTCGTGCTGGGCGCGCAGCGAGCCCAGGCGCACCGCCAGCTGGTGGGCGTGGTCCTTGTGCAGGCGGGCCTCCTGGCGGACGCTGTCGAGGTGGGCGCGCAAGGTGTCGCGGCGTGCCAGCAACTGCTCGCGCTGCTCGGTGTCCTGGGCCATCAGCTCAAGGGATTCTTCCAGCAACAGTCGGGCCTCGCCGAGTTGCTCGTGTTCCAGGGCACGTTGCTCCTGCAGCTCGGCCAGTTCTTCGGCCAGCCGGCGGCGGCGCAGCTCGAGCTGTTCGGCGCGGGCGCGGCCCGCCGACAGCTGGGCCTTGAGCTCGCCGTGCTGGCGGCTTTCGTGCTGGTTGCGGCGACGCAGCTCTTCGCGCTGCTGCTCGAGGTCGCGCTGCTGGCCGCGCAGGCTGTCTACCTGCTGCTGGAGCTGTTCGAGCAGGGCTTGATGCTCGCGCTGCTCAAGGCCCAGGCGCTCGATGTCCTGGCCACGGGCAAGCACGCCGCCCTGGGCATCGCTGGCGCGGCTGACGCGCAGGAAGTGGCGCCCGACCCAATAACCGTCGCGGCTGGCCAGGCTCTGGCCGTCGCCAAGCCCGGCACGCTGGGCCAGGGCCTGTTCGAGGGTCTCGACCGCACGCACCCGGCCCAGCCAAGGCGAAAGATCGGCCTTGCCCTGGACCTTGTCGAGCAAGCTGCCCTGGATGCCCGCCCCCTCGCCCGCCGTCACCAGCAGGCGCAGGTCGCCCTGTTCGAGGGTGGCGAAATCGAGCCCGGCAAAGTCGTCGACCAGCACCGCTTGCAGGTCGGCGCCAAGCACGGTTTCCACTGCCAGCTCCCATCCCGGCTCGACGCGCAGCCCTTCGGCCAGTCGCGGGCGCTCTTCGAGCCCCTGCTCGCGCAACCAGTCGGCAGTGCCGCCGCCCGGCTCGAGGGCGGCCTGCTGCAAGGCCTCCAGCGATGCCAGGCGTCCGCCCAGGCGTTGCAGCTCGCCCTGGGCCTGCTGTTCTGACTGGGTCGCCTGCTGCAACTGCTGGCGCACGCCTTCGAGCTGGTCGATCACCTGCTGCTCGGCCAGTTGCAATTCTTCGAGCAAGAGCTCGCTGCTGGCGACTTGCTCGGTCAGCTCCAGCATGGCGGCATCCTGGGGATCGGCACTGAGCTGGTCGCGCTCCTCGCCCAGCTTGCGCTGGCGATCGGCAATGCGCTCGAGGCCGGTTTCGAGCTGCTGCAGCCGCGACTGCTGGACCTCGGCCTGGCGCCGCGGCTCCGAGGAGCGGGTATTGAAGCTGTCCCACTGTTCTTGCCAACCCTGCATGCCCAACTCGGCGTCCTCGAGGGTGACCGCGGTCTCTTCGGCGGACGCCAGGGCCAGCTCTTGCTCGGGCTCGAGCAGTTCCAGCTCTTCGGCCAGGGTGGACAGCAGGGTGCGGTCGTGGCCCAGGTGAGACTCGGTCTCCAGGCGCGTGCGCTCGGCTTCCTTGAAGTCGTCCTGCAACTGGCGCAGGCGCTGCTGGCCGTGCTGGATGCTCTGCTCGACGCGGGCGATGTCGCCGGCCACCGAATAGAAGCGTCCCTGCACCTGATTGAAGCGCTCTGACAGTTCATGGTGCCCGTCGCGCAGGCGCTCGATGCTGGCATCGGCATTGCGCTGCTCGGCCACCAGCGCCTCCATGCTCACCTGCTGGTCGCCGATCACGCTCTCACGCTGGCGCACCTGGGTATCGAGCGCCTGCCAGCGCAGGGCCGACAGGCGCGCCTTGAGCTGGCGCTCCTGGGCCTTCAGTTCCTTGTATTTCTCGGCGGCCTGGGCCTGCCGGTGCAGGCGGTCGAGCTGGCGCTCGAGCTCTTCGCGCAGGTCGGTCAGGCGGGCGAGGTTCTCCTGGGTGCGGCGGATGCGGCTTTCGGTCTCGCGGCGGCGTTCCTTGTACTTGGAGATCCCCGCGGCTTCCTCGATGAAGTTGCGCAGCTCTTCGGGCTTGGCCTCGATCAGCTTGGAGATCATGCCCTGCTCGATGATCGAATAGCTGCGCGGGCCGAGGCCGGTGCCGAGGAAGATATCGGTGATGTCGCGCCGGCGGCACTTGGTGCCGTTGAGGTAGTAGGTGTTCTGCGCGTCGCGGGTCACCTTGCGGCGAATCGAGATCTCGGCATAGGCCGCGTACTCGCCCACCAGGGTATTGTCGCTGTTGTCGAACACCAGCTCGATGCTGGCCTGGCTCACCGGCTTGCGGCTGGTCGAGCCGTTGAAGATGACGTCGGTCATCGACTCGCCGCGCAGGTTCTTGGCCGAGCTTTCGCCCATCACCCAGCGCACCGCGTCGATGATGTTGGACTTGCCACAACCGTTGGGCCCGACCACGGCGGCCATGTTGCTGGGGAAGTTGACCGTGGTGGGGTCGACGAAGGACTTGAACCCGGCCAGTCGAATGCATTTGAGGCGCATGGTCAGTCCGGTGCCAGGGCGGCCAGCACCAGCTCGCAGCTGCGCTGGCAATAGGTGCGCAGGACCTCGCGGATGCGCGGCAGGTCGCGCTGGACCACCGCCTCGAGCAATTGCGCGAACAGCGCCAGCGAGTCCTGCATGCTGGAGCGGCGCTGGTCGAGCGCCAGGTAATAGGCGCGGCTCATGGCCGGCTGCAGGTTCTCGACGGTCTCTTGCAGGTACGGGTTGTCGGCGAAGGGATAGGCCGCACGCATGATCGCGAAGCTCTCGGCGACAAAGGTCTCGATGTCCTGGCGCTGGTGAGCCTCCTGCAGGCGCTGCTGGATCGCCAGGAACGGCTGCAGGTCGCCCTCGCCTTGCCAGCGCTCGGCCACGGCGTTGCCCAGCAAGGTGTAAAGCTCGCCCATCAGGGTGCACAGGCTGCGCACATTGTGCTCGTCGAGCCAGGTAACGTGCGCGCCGCGACGCGGCAGGATCGCCACCAGGTGCCGTCGCTCGAGGATCAGCAAGGCTTCGCGCACCGAACCACGGCTGACGTTCAGCGCCTGGGTGACCTTCTGCTCCTGGATGCGCTGGCCGGGCGCGAGCTCGCCACGGATGATCCGTTCGGCCAGGTAATGGGCGATCTGCTCGCAGAGGCTGTCCGGCGCCTTGAACGTCATGGTTTTCCTTCGAAATCAGTGGACTGTGCCCGGGGGCGCGATTGTAGCGCACTTGCCTGACGCTCGCGCAGAGGACATGCCGGCTTTGGTCGACCGTAGGGCGCAAGTCACCCGGCCCGTTCGGGCACGACCTATGCTTGAAGTAACGGCCGTAGAGACGACCGGAATCCGGCATGCGCACTTTCCTGACCTTTGAGTCAGAAAATTATTGACCGTGAGGTCAGCGCTCGCTTAGATTTCGCTCAACAACAATAAATACCCGCGAGGCCTTCCCGTGATCCAGTTTCTAGTCAATCAGGAGCTGCGCAGTGAGCATGCCCTGGATCCGAACATGACGGTGCTGCAGTACTTGCGCGAGCACCTTGGCAAACCCGGCACCAAGGAGGGCTGCGCCAGTGGCGACTGTGGCGCGTGCACCGTGGTGGTGGGCGAACTCAGCGAGGACGCCCAGGGCCAGGAGACCCTGCGCTACCGCAGCCTCAACTCATGCCTGACATTCGTCTCGTCCCTGCACGGCAGGCAGCTGATCAGTGTCGAGGGCCTCAAGCACCAGGGCCAGCTGCACAGCGTGCAACAGGCCATGGCCGACTGCCATGGCTCGCAGTGCGGGTTCTGCACGCCGGGCTTTGTCATGTCGCTGTTCGCCCTGCAGAAAAACAGCGAAGGCCATGACCTGCACCGGGCCCAGGAAGCCCTGGCCGGCAACCTCTGCCGCTGCACCGGCTACCGGCCGATCCTGGCTGCCGCCGAGCAGAGCTGCCGCCAGCCGTGCAAGGACCAGTTCGTCGAACAGCAGGCGCAGACCATCGCCCGCCTCAAGGCCATCGCCCCGCAGGACACTGGCGAGCTCAACAGCGGCGACAAGCGCTGCCTGGTGCCGCTGACCGTCGCTGATCTGGCCGACCTCTACAGCTCGCACCCCGAGGCCCGCTTGCTGGCCGGCGGCACCGACCTGGCGCTGGAGGTGACGCAGATGCACAAGGCCTTGCCGGTGATGATCTATGTCGGCCATGTCGCCGAGCTCAAGCGCGTCGAGGTCAGCAGCAGCCATATCGAGATCGGCGCCGCCACCTCGCTGACCGACTGCTACACGGCGCTCAGCGCCGACTACCCGGATTTCGGCGCCCTGCTGCACCGCTTCGCCTCGTTGCAGATCCGCAACCAGGGCACCTTGGGCGGCAACATCGGCAACGCCTCGCCGATCGGCGACTCGCCACCCTTGCTGATCGCCCTCGACGCGCAGATCGTCCTGCGCCAGGGCGAGCGCCAGCGCACCCTGGCGCTGGAGGACTACTTCATCGACTACCGCATCACCGCGCGCCAGGACAGCGAGTTCATCGAGAAGATCATCGTGCCGCGCGCCAGCGATGACTGGACCTTCCGCGCCTACAAGGTCTCCAAGCGCCTGGACGATGACATCTCCGCTGTCTGCGCAGCCTTCAACCTGCATCTCGAAGACGGCGTGGTCAGCGGCGCCCGGATTGCCTTTGGCGGCATGGCGGCGATCCCCAAGCGTGCCCGCGCCTGCGAGGCGGCGCTGCTCGGCAAGCCCTGGAACCAGGCGACCCTGGAGCGTGCCTGCCAGGCCCTGGCCGAAGACTTCACGCCGCTGTCCGACTTCCGCGCCAGCAAGGAATACCGCCTGCTGGCTGCGCAGAACCTGCTGCGCAAGTACTTCATCGAACTGCAAACGCCGCATATCGAGACCCGGGTGACCGCTTATGTCTGACCATCATGTAGCCAAGAGCCAGGCCGAGATGGCCGAGCTGTTCAGCCAGGACCTGACCACGGGGGTTGGCCGCAGCCTCAAGCATGACAGCGCCGACAAGCATGTGTCAGGCGAGGCCGTGTACATCGACGACCGGCTGGAATTCCCCAACCAGCTGCACGTCTATGCGCGCCTGTCCGACCGGGCCCACGCCAAGGTGCTGCGCATCGACACCACGCCTTGCTACGCCTTCGAAGGCGTGCGCATCGCCATCACTCACCAGGACATCCCAGGCCTCAAGGATATCGGCCCGCTGCTGCCCGGCGACCCGCTGCTGGCCATCGACAAGGTCGAGTTCGTCGGCCAGCCGGTGCTCGCCGTCGCCGCCCGGGACCTGGAAACCGCACGCAAAGCCGCGATGGCGGCCATCGTCGAGTACCAGGACCTCGAGCCGGTGCTCGACGTGGTCGAGGCCCTGCGCAAGCAGCATTTCGTGCTCGACAGCCACACCCATCAGCGCGGCGACTCGGCCAGCGCCCTGGCCAGCGCACCGCATCGCCTGCAGGGCACGCTGCACATCGGCGGCCAGGAGCACTTCTATCTGGAAACCCAGATTTCCTCGGTGATGCCGACCGAGGACGGCGGGATGGTCGTCTACTGCTCGACCCAGAACCCCACCGAGGTACAAAAGCTGGTGGCCGAGGTGCTCGACGTGCCGATGAACAAGGTGGTGGTCGACATGCGCCGCATGGGCGGCGGCTTCGGCGGCAAGGAAACCCAGGCCGCCAGCCCCGCCTGCCTGTGCGCGGTGATCGCGCGCCTCACCGGGCAGCCGACCAAGATGCGCCTGCCGCGGGTCGAGGACATGCTCATGACCGGCAAGCGCCATCCCTTCTACATCGAGTACGACGTCGGCTTCGACGACAGCGGCCGCCTGCAGGGGATCAACTTCGACCTGGCTGGCAACTGTGGCTGCTCCCCCGACCTGTCGGCCTCGATCGTCGACCGCGCCATGTTCCATGCCGACAACGCCTACTACCTGGGCGATGCCACGGTGCACGGCCATCGCTGCAAGACCAACACCGCCTCCAACACCGCCTACCGCGGCTTTGGCGGCCCGCAGGGCATGGTCGCGATCGAGCAGGTGATGGACCATATCGCCCGCCACCTTGCACTCGACCCCCTGGCCGTGCGCAAGGCCAACTACTACGGCAAGACCGAGCGCAACGTCACCCACTACTACCAGACCGTCGAGCACAACATGCTCGAGGAGATCACCGCCGAGCTCGAGGCCAGCGCCGACTACGCCGAGCGGCGCGCGTCGATCCGCCGCTTCAATGCCAGCAGCCCGGTGCTGAAGAAGGGCCTGGCGCTGACGCCGGTGAAGTTCGGCATCTCGTTCACCGCAAGCTTCCTCAACCAGGCCGGCGCGCTGATCCACCTCTACACCGATGGCAGCATCCACCTCAACCACGGCGGCACCGAGATGGGCCAGGGCCTGAACACCAAGGTCGCGCAGGTGGTGGCCGAGGTCTTCCAGGTCGGTTTCGATCGTATCCAGATCACCGCGACCAACACCGAGAAGGTGCCCAACACCTCGCCGACCGCAGCTTCCAGCGGCGCCGACCTGAACGGCAAGGCGGCACAGAACGCCGCCGAGATCCTCAAGCGGCGACTGGTCGAGTTTGCCGCGCGTCACTATCAGGTCAGCGAAGAGGATGTCGAGTTTCGCAACGGCCATGTGCGCGTGCGTGAGCAGGTCCTCAGTTTCGAGGCGCTGGTGCAGCAGGCCTATCTGGCCCAGGTGTCGCTGTCGAGCACCGGCTTCTACCGCACCCCGAAGATCTACTACGACCGCAGCCAGGCGCGTGGCCGGCCGTTCTACTACTTCGCCTTTGGCGCGGCCTGCGTCGAGGTGATCATCGACACGCTCACCGGCGAGTACAAGATGCTGCGCGCCGACATCCTGCATGACGTCGGCGCCTCGCTGAACCCGGCCATCGACATCGGCCAGGTCGAGGGCGGCTTCATCCAGGGCATGGGCTGGCTGACCAGCGAGGAACTGGTGTGGAACGCCAAGGGCAAGCTGATGACCAACGGCCCGGCCAGCTACAAGATCCCCGCAGTGGCCGACATGCCGCTGGATCTGCGCGTGAAGCTGGTGGAAAACCGCAAGAACCCCGAGGACACGGTGTTCCATTCCAAGGCCGTGGGCGAGCCGCCGTTCATGCTCGGCATCGCCGCCTGGTGCGCGATCAAGGATGCGGTGGCAAGCCTTGCCGACTACCGCGTGCAACCTCAGGTCGATGCCCCGGCCACGCCGGAGCGGGTGCTGTGGGGGTGCGAGCAGATGCGCAAGGTGGTCGCCGCGCAGCAGCCGGCCGAAACCCCGGAAACCGTCTCGCCCTGAAAAGAGGACTTCACCATGCACCAATGGATCAACGCCCTCGCCGACCTGCAGGCCCGTGGCGAACCCTGCGTCCTGGTGACCATCATCGAGGAGCGCGGCTCGACCCCGCGCAACGCAGGCTCGAAGATGGTGGTCGGCGCCACGCAGCTGTTCGACACCATCGGCGGCGGCCACCTGGAATTCAAGGCACTGCACATTGCCCGCCAGATGCTCGAGCAGAAACGCGACACGCCGCACCTGGAGCGCTTCAGCCTGGGCGCAAGCCTGGGCCAGTGCTGCGGCGGCGTCACCGTGCTGCTGTTCGAACCGATGGGCGCGGTGCAGGCCCAAGTCGCCGTGTTCGGCGCAGGCCATGTCGGCCGCGCTCTGGTACCCTTGCTCGCCGCGCTGCCCTGCCGGGTGCGCTGGATCGATTCGCGCGAGCAGGAATTTCCCCAGCTCATCCCCGCCGGGGTGAGCAAGGTGGTCAGTGAAGAGCCGGTCGATGAAGTGGACGCACTGCCCGTGGGCAGCTACTGCATCGTCATGACCCATAACCATCAGTTGGATCTGGAGCTCACCGCCGCGATCCTCAAGCGCAATGACTTCACCTGGTTCGGCCTGATCGGCTCGCAGACCAAGCGCGCCAAGTTCGAGCACCGCCTGCGCGAACGCGGCTACGGCGATACCCTGCTGCAACGGATGCGTTGCCCGATGGGCCTGGCCGAGGTCAAGGGCAAGCTGCCCATCGAGATCGCCGTGTCGATCGCCGGTGAAATCATCGCCACCTACAACGCCCGCTTCGGCCAGCACGATGCTGCCGCCAATGCCGGCCCCATTGCCCAGTTGCTGCCGCCCTCACGGCGCAGCCACGCCAGTTGACGAGAGCCTTATGAGTGCAACCCGCAAAGCCTACCGAGCCGCCCTGCTGCACAGTGTCGCCGATCCTGCCGAGGTCGGCATCGAAGCGTCCTTCGAGTATTTCGAGGATGGCCTGCTGGTGATCACCGACGGCCGCATCAGCGCCGTGGGCGAAGCCCGCGAGCTGCTGCCGACCCTGGATGCCGACATCGAGGTGGTGCATTACCAGGATGCACTGATCACCCCTGGCTTCATCGACACGCACATCCATTTCCCCCAGACCGGCATGATCGGCTCATACGGCGAACAGTTGCTCGACTGGCTGAACACCTACACCTTCCCCTGTGAAAAGCAGTTCGCCGACAAGGCGCATGCCGACAAGGTCGCGAAGATCTTTGTCGAAGAACTGTTGCGCAACGGCACCACCACGGCGCTGGTGTTCGGCAGCGTGCATCCCGAATCGGTCAACGCGCTGTTCGAAGAGGCCGAGCGGCTTGACCTGCGAATGATCGCCGGCAAGGTGATGATGGATCGCAACGCCCCGGACTACCTGACCGACACCCCCGAATCGAGCTACACCGACAGCAAGGCGCTGATCGAGCGCTGGCATGGCAAGGGCCGCCTGCACTATGCCGTCACGCCACGCTTTGCCCCGACCAGCACGCCGGAGCAGCTGGCAATCGCCGGGCAGTTGCTCAAGGAGTACCCGGACCTGTACCTGCACACCCACCTGTCCGAGAACCTCAAGGAGATCGACTGGGTGAAGGCGCTGTTCCCCGAGCGCAAGGGTTACCTGGATGTCTACGACCACTTCGAGCTGCTTGGCGAGCGCTCGGTGTTCGCCCACGGCGTGCACCTGTGCGACGACGAATGCCAGCGCCTGGCCGAGACCGGCGCGGCCGTGGCCTTCTGCCCGACGTCCAACCTGTTCCTGGGCAGCGGCCTGTTCAACCTGCCCCAGGCCGAGCGTTTCAAGGTCAATGTCGGATTGGGCACGGACGTCGGCGCGGGTACCAGCTTCTCGCTGCTCAATACGCTGAACGAAGCCTACAAGGTGATGCAGCTGCAGGGCGCGCGCCTGCATCCGTTCAAGTCGCTGTACCTCGCCACGCTTGGTGGAGCCCGGGCCTTGCGCCTGGATGACCGGATCGGCAGCTTGCAGCCGGGCAACGATGCGGATTTCGTGGTGCTCGACTACAAGGCCACGCCGCTGCTGGGCTACCGGATCGAGCAGTCGAAGAGTATCGAGGAGACGTTGTTCGTGCTCACCACGCTGGGTGATGACCGCACCGTGCGGGAAACCTACGCCGCCGGCCACTGCGTGCACCGCCGCTGACAACCCCGACCCCCTGACCGGCGCAGCCGGTCAGGAAGTATTCAGCCCTTGCCAGGCACGCGCTTCTTGCTCTGCAGCAGGTGCGAGAACACCGCGTGCAGGTCGTCCGAGGCGCTTTCTTCGTCAAGGTTGAGCTTGCTGTCGATGTGGTCCATGTGATGCATCATCAGGCTCACCGCCTGCTCGGCATCGCGCGCCTCGATGGCATCGATCAATTGCATGTGCTCGTCATAGGAGCAATGCGAGCGATTGCCGCTCTCGTACTGGGCGATGATCAGCGAAGTCTGCGAGACCAGGCTGCGCTGGAAACTCACCAGTGGCGCATTGCCCGCGGCCTCGGCCAGCTTGAGGTGGAATTCGCCGGACAGGCGGATGCCCGCGCCGCGGTCACCCCGCGAGAAACTGTCGCGCTCCTCGCGCACCATGTGGCGCAGTTCGTTGAGCTGCTCGAGCGTGGCGTGCTGCACGGCAAGCTCGGTAATGGCGCGCTCGACCAGGCGCCGCGAGAAGAACACCTGGCGGGCCTCGTCGACCGTGGGGCTTGCGACCACCGCGCCACGATTGGGCCGCAACAGCACCACGCTCTCGTGCGCCAGGCGCGACAGGGCGCGGCGGATGATGGTACGGCTGACTCCGAAGATCTCGCCCAGCGCTTCCTCGCTCAACTTGGTACCCGGCGCCAGGCGCTGTTCGAGGATCGCCTCGAAGATGTGCGCGTAGACGATGTCATCCTGGGTTCCGCTGCGGCCGGCCTTGCCATTGCGCGCAGGTTTTTTCAGAGGTTGCAGCTGTTCGTTCATGGCACTCGAGCACAGGGAAGGTATGGACGCATTGTACACAGGCATAACCGTTTCTGCAGGG
>JAQZAY010000100.1 GCA_029239415.1 Pseudomonas sp.
GCGATCGACACGGTGCCGGCGCCGGTGCGTACCCAGCTGGTGACCTTGCTGGCCAACGCCATCGGCAACCAGGGGCTGGTCAAGGGCCAGTTCCAGGACCTGCGCGATGGTGCGCATCCACGCACTGCGGAGGAAATCGCCGCGACCAACACGCTCAAGACCGGCGTGCTGTTCAGCGCGATCATGGACATGGTGTGCCTGATCGGCAACGCCCGGCCCTCGGTGCACCGGGCCCTGCAGGCGTTTGCCCTGGAGCTGGGCCAGGCTTTCCAGCTCTATGACGACTTGCGCGACCGCGACCCGGCCACCGGCAAGGACCAGGGCAAGGATGACGGCAAATCCACCTTCGTCGCCCTGTGCGGCGAGGTCATGGCGCACGAGCGTCTGCAGGAGCACCTGGCCCGGGCCCAGAGCCAGCTTGGCCACGCATTCGAGTGCGACCTGCCGATCGGACGCTTCCTGCAGCTCATTTTCGCCCGGGCGACCCGTTGCTGAGCCACCGCGTCCCTCAAGGCAGGGCCGTCAGTGCCTGCTGCAACTGTTCAAGGTCGGCGAAGCGCTGTTCCCGGGCCACCTGGCCGTCCTTGAGTTCCAGCCATTGCACGCTGTCGCGGTCGCCCGCATAGCGCTGCGCTACCTGGCCATCACGGTCTAGCAGGATACGGTAGCGGGCCGAGCGCATCGCGGGCAGCATGACCCATTTCGCGGGTGCCGGCATCATGGCGATGTCTGCCACGAACACCACGCCATGCGCATCCAGGAATCCCTCGGGCTTGTCTTGCACCGCGCTGTTGACCAGTCGCGCGCTGGACATGCTGCGCGCGATCAACAGCACGCGGGTGCTGCCGTCGAGGCTGTAGGCCCGGTCGAACTGGTCCTGCAGGGTCCAGGGCGCGGTGTCTGCCGCGCTGGCGTTGGCGCCGAGGGCACCGAGCAAAACAAGGATGAAGCCTTTCATGGCATGCCGCTCTGTCGGGAAGTGGCTAAACCTTAGTCACCCGCGCGGCCGCTGCCAAGCCTGGATAGCGGGCCAGGCGCTGCAAAAAGATCAAACTTTCCGCCGCGCCTGGTTTCTCCTGCATAACCCCTTCGATGGTTTCAGGCACAGAGGACTCAGGCATGTTTGGCAAGGCACTCGCGGTAGGCGTCACCCTGTCACTGGTGGGCTGCAGCGGCTCCGACACCCGCTCGCCGACCGACCTGCCGGGCGCGCCCAAGACCGCCGAGACCCGCGCCCTCGAGCTCGGCGCCCAGGCCCTGCAGTCGCAGCCGCCTATCCAGGCCCTCAACGCGTACCTCGATGGTTTCCACTTCTACAACGGTCATCCCCAGGTGCAGATGGAAGCGCACCACTACTGCGCCGTGCTTAACGAAGAAGTCATCCAGTGCGCGATCTACGATGGCAACACGGCCCAGGCACGCCTGATGGGCGTGGAATACATCATCAGCGAACGGCTGTTCGCCGGCTTGCCGGCCAAGGAGAAGTCCTTGTGGCACAGCCATGCCCATGAGGTGAAGTCTGGTTCGCTGGTCGCGCCAGGCATCCCGGTCGTCGCCGAAAACCGCCTGATGGCCAAGCTCGCCAACACCTATGGCAAGACCTGGCACACCTGGCACACCGACCAGGACAAGGCGCTGCCGCTCGGGATGCCGCAACTGATGATGGGCTTTACCGCCGACGGCCAGGCCGACCCGGCGATGGTGCGCCAGCGAGACGAGCGCCTGGGCATCGACAGCAAGGAACTGCGCGCGGCGCGTGCCGATATCAAGCCCAACCCCGTGCAGCCGGGCGCCGACAGCTGGCAGTCCGGCAAGGTCGTGCAGATCGAGGACAGCACCGGTCACACCCATTTGCATCGCCGTCCGGCGACCCCCGAGGACAGCAATGCCCGCTCGCCTTCGACCTCGAAGCCGCAGCCCTGAACCGACAACCCTGCAACCCAGGAGATCACCATGAAGCAAGACGATATCCCGCAAGTCCGTCACACCGGCGACAAGACGCCTGATCCGGTGTCGTCCGAACAGGCCCAGAAAGGCCAGGTCCGTGATTCGGACGAGCCGGTGCTGGAGCGGCCTGACCCGGATACCGAGACCGTCGACAAGGTCATCACCCCAACCTCGATCAAGGAAAAGGAAGACGAGGCCCGGGAGATCGAGGAGCGCCTGGCCGAGAACGAGCGTCTGCGCAAGCGCTGACCGCGTCAGTGCCTGGGCGACCGGCGACGGGCGCTCGATCCGCTGCGACAACGCCGGGACGGCACATGAATGTCGCAGCGACGTGAGAAAAGGTAGCCAGTCATGAATCCACAACTGTTGTACTTCAAGGATGACGGCAAAACCCCCAATAGCGCCCTGCCGGTGGTGCTCTACCGCCGCTTCCTGGCCGAGGCATCCGATCAGGCTGGCGCCTTCGAGGCACTGTTTGCCCGTCACCAGTGGCGCCCGAAATGGCGCGCCGGCATTTTCGACTTCCACCATTACCACTCCACCGCCCACGAGGCGTTGGGCGTGGCCAGCGGCAGCGCGCGAGTGAGGCTGGGCGGCGAGTCCGGGCAGTCGCTGGAGCTGGCCGCAGGCGATGTGCTGGTACTGCCGGCTGGCACGGGCCACCGCTGCGAGCAGGCCAGCGACGACTTCCTGGTGGTCGGCGCCTATCCTGCCGGACATGATGCCTATGACCTGCAGCGCCCCGGCACGGCCAACCACGCGGCCTCAAAGGAGCGCATCGCCCAAGTGCCCAAGCCCCAGGCGGACCCGGCGACCGGGGTTGCCGGGGCACTGATGCAAGCCTGGTAGGGCTTGGCCCTTCAAACCACTGGACCAGAGGTGATCGTCATGCCACAAGGCAGCAAGGACAAGTACACCGCCGAGCAGAAGCGCAAGGCGCAGCACATCGAGCAATCCTACGAGGACAAGGGCGTGCCCGAGGACGAGGCCGAGGCCCGGGCCTGGGCCACGGTGAACAAGCAGTCCGGTGGCGGCGAGAAGGCCGGTGGCTCGGGCAAGGGCACCTCCAAGGCCAGCAAGCAGAGCGCCAAGTCCGACTCGGCCAAGCGTGCCGCCAAGACCCGGGCCGGGCACTCGCGTGGCTCCAGTGAATCACTCGAAAGCCAGACCAAGGAGAGCCTGATGAAGGAAGCACGCAGCAAGGACATCGCTGGGCGCTCGCGCATGACCAAGGCCCAGCTGGTCGAGGCATTGCGCAAGCACCACTGAGGCCGCGATGCAGGGCAGGGTGCCGATCCGGGGTCGGCGCCTGCCGTGGCACCAAAGGAAGCTGCCCAGGCTTTGTCGATTGTTCTCTATCAATGCTATCGTCACGTGTTTCCAGACAGCGCCGCAGACCGCCTGCAAACATGGAGCGATACATGGCTTGCTGCAAAAGACTCGTGTTCATGGCGCTTGCCAGCCTTGCGCTGTGCGCCTGTGACGACACCTCGACGCCGTCGGTAGACACTACCGGGCGCTTCCCGCATTGCATCGAGCAGGCGCGCCATGACAGCTGCTTCGAGCTCAACAACGCCAGTGACGTGCAGTACTCCACCCTGCAACAGAACCCTGAGCGCTTCACCATCGATGCCAATGGCTTGCCTGTGGCGGTGCAGCTGGTGTGGGGGTCGGATTTCTTCAACAGCATCACACCGGACGACCATGGCCGCGTCGTCGCGGTAGGTGGGCCGCGCCTGCAGTTGAGCGAGGTGTCGGGCGAGGTCGCCTCGCCCTGGCAGACCCAGCGTTTCAGCGAATATGGCGACGTGTTGCGCGCCGCCACCTGGGCCCAGGACGGCACCGCCTACGCGGTGGGCAGTCACGGGGTGATCCTGGCCCGTGCCCCGGGCCACGAGGGCTGGGAGCGCCACAACCAGGTCTTCACGCGGGGCGACGATCCTGCCCTCAAGGCGCTGGAGTTCGACGGGGATGCCTACGGCGTGGCCATCGCCGATGCCCGGCACGCGGTGATTGTCGGGGAAGAGCGCATTTTGCGGACCCAGGACGGCGGCCTGCACTGGAAGCGCGTGCCGTATCCGCTCAAGGACATTGCCCTGCAGGACGTGCAGTTCGTCGATGCTGACACTGGCTGGGCAGTCGGCTCCGCAGGTACCCTGCTGCGCTCGCAGGACCAGGGCAGGACCTGGCGCCAGGTGCAGGCGCCGCTGGCCGCCGCGCACCTGATGGGCCTGGACTTCAGCGACCCGCGGCACGGTTGCGTTGCCGGTGGCTATAACGTCTGGTGCACCTCCGACGGCGGCACCTTATGGCAGCAAGGCGTACTCGACCTGCCGCTCGACCTGAACCTGTCCGGGCGTGTCGGTTTCACCCGGGTACGCTTCCAGGATGCCAGCCATGGCTGGCTGGTCGGCAAGGATGGCCTGGTGATGCGTACCGCCGATGGCGGTCGGCACTGGCAGTATGTCACCCACTTGAGCCGGCTGCAGGGTCAGACGCTGACCCGTGCCGAGCTGTGGGGGCTGACCATCGCCGATGGGCGGGTCTGGGCCGCAGGCATCGGCTGGACGGGCGACCAGGCCTACGGCAGCAATTCATCGAGGTCTGGCGGATTGGTGGTCTCCTGGCCCATCGGGCATTGAAGACAGCCCGGCATGCCAGTCTGCATAGGGTGTATTGACGACCATGCGCCGGTTGAGATCGGCCGCGCCATCGTTCCACCACACCGGCCCGCGCTCGCCCAGGGCGATCTTGGCCGCATCGACGGCCGCGCGCGCAGCTCGCAGGCGCGGGGCGTCGTCTGCGGCCTTGGCCTGTTTCACCTCGCGTCGGGCGGCCATCAGCTGGTCGACCAGAGCCTGGCGCACATCCTCGGCCAGTGACGGATCGCTGCAGCGCCACAGCCGGCCCCGAACCACGAAATAGCGGCCGTCAGGGGTAGCGGGGTATTTCGACATGGAGTGTCTCCTTTCACTGCGCTTGCTGGCTCGCGCGATGTAGCAGCTGACCGCGAGAAATAGCCTATGTTCATCGGTCGTGGTCAGCCTGACACAGGTGTGTCATCCCTGGGACACCTGCGTCGCCAGTGCATCGGATGACACATGAAGCGTCCGGCGCCAGTCATCCTTCAGTGGATCGCCGAGGGCTCTGGCACAGTGCTTTCAGTCCGGCCGCGTGTCTTTGGCACAGGCGTTGCTCTCTCTGAAGTGCCCACCACCAGGTTGCGGCCACTAATAAGAATCGGAGAGAGCACGATGAATCGGACTGGCCTGCTGTGCTGGCGCTCGACCGCCAGGCTGGAACACCCACCGACTGCCCCGGGAATCCACCTGCGCCTGGCGGCGCTCGCGCTGGCGATGGCCTGCTCGTCGCTGGCGCTGGCCGCCGAGGTCGACGGCAAGCGCATCGTGGGTGCCGACAACGAGCCGGGCAACTGGATGAGCCACGGGCGCACCTACGACGAACAGCGTTTCAGCCCCCTCACGCACATCAACGACGGCAACGTCAGCCAGCTGGGCCTGGCCTGGAGCTACAAGCTGGACCTGGACCGTGGCGTGGAGGCCACGCCGATCGTGGTCGACGGCGTCATGTACACCACAGGGCCCTTCTCGGTGGTGTATGCGCTCGATGCCCGCAACGGCAAGCTGCTGTGGAAGTACGATCCGCAGTCCGACCGCCAGCGTGCCGGCGAAGCCTGCTGCGACGCGGTCAACCGCGGCGTGGCGGTCTGGCAGGGCAAGGTCTATGTCGGGGTACTCGATGGACGCCTGGAGGCGATCGACGCCAAGACCGGCCAGCGGGTCTGGTCGGTCGATACCCGCAACGACAAGGCGCGCAGCTACACCATCACCGGCGCCCCGCGTGTGGTCAACGGCAAGGTCATCATCGGCAACGGCGGCGCCGAATTCGGCGTGCGCGGCTACGTCACCGCCTACGACGCCGGGACCGGCAAGCAGGCCTGGCGCTTCTTCACCGTGCCCGGCGATCCGAAGCTGCCGCCCGAGGACAAGGCGATGCAGATCGCCAGCAAGACCTGGCATGGCGATGCGTTCCTCGAGCAGGGCGGCGGCGGCACGGCCTGGGACTCGTTCGCCTACGACCCCGAGCTGAACCTGTTGTACATCGGCGTCGGCAACGGCTCGACCTGGGACCCGAAATGGCGCAGCCAGGCCAAGGGCGACAACCTGTTCCTGTCGAGCATCGTCGCGGTCAATGCCGACACCGGCGAATACGCCTGGCACTACCAGACCACCCCCGGCGATGCCTGGGACTTCACCGCCACCCAGCACATGATCCTGGCCGAGCTGCCGATCGACGGCAAGCCGCGCAAGGTGCTGATGCAGGCACCCAAGAACGGCTTTTTCTACGTGATCGACCGTGCTACCGGCGAGCTGCTTTCGGCCAAGAACATCGTTCCGGTGAACTGGGCCAAGGGCATCGACATGAAGACCGGGCGACCCATCGTCGACGACGAGGCCGCCGCCTATTGGAAGGACGGCAAGCGCAAGCTGGTGACCCCGGCTTTCTGGGGCGCGCATGACTGGCACCCGATGTCCTACAACCCGAAGACCGGGCTGGTGTACATCCCCGCGCACATCATGTCGGCCTACTACGAGCACATCCCCGATGCGCCCAAGCGAAACCCCTTCAAGAGTGTCTACCAGCTCGGCTTGAAGACCGGGATGATGCCCGAAGGCCCGGACGGGCTGCTGGAGATGGCCAAGACCTGGTCCGGCAAGCTGATCGCCTGGGACCCGGTCAAGCAGGCGCCAGCCTGGGAAGTGCCGTACATCACCATCTTCAACGGTGGTACGTTGAGCACCGCGGGCAACCTGGTGTTCGAGGGCAGTGCCGATGGCCGGGTGATTGCCTATGCCGCCGACACCGGCAACAAGCTCTGGGAATCCCCTGCCGCCAGTGGCGTGATGGCAGCACCGGTCACCTATTCGGTGGACGGCGAGCAGTACGTGACCTTCATGGCGGGCTGGGGCGGGGCGTTCTCGACCTTCGCCGGGGCCTTGTCGCTGCGCGCCGGGGTACAGCCGTTTTCCCAGGTGCTGACCTACAAGCTGGGCGGCACCGCGCCGCTGCGCGAGCCGCCACCCCCGGCCGATGCCCCCGAGCCACCGGCGCTGACCGCAGATGCGGCCGCCGTGGCCGCGGGCGCAGCGCTGTACGACGGCAACTGCTCGCAATGCCATGGCATCCATGCCGTCAGCGGCGGCGTGCTGCCTGACCTGCGCAAGCTCACCCGCGAGAAGCACGACATGTTCCTGGGCATCCTCTACGGCGGCCGGGTGCCGGACGGCATGCCGTCGTTCGCCGAAGCGCTCAAGCCCGAGCAAGTCGAGCAGGTGCACCAGTACCTGATCAAGCGTTCCCATGACCTCAAGCGCGAAGGCGATGCCTGGCAGCAGTTCAGCGCCAAGCCTGTCGCGAGCAAGGTCTCCCAGCCACTGGCCGACAACGATTCCAAGGAGTGACAGCGCATGCAAGATGCCCCTTACCAGAACTACATCGACAACGCCTTCGTCGCCACCGATGCGCACCTGGAGGTGTTCAACCCCGCTAATGGCGAGCTGCTCGGGCATGTGCCGGAGTCGGCGCCGGAACAGGTCGAGCAGGCCATCGCGGCCGCCCGCCGCGCGCAGAAGGGCTGGGCCGCCAGGCCTGCGATCGAGCGCGCCGGCTACCTGCGCCAGATTGCCACCCGGATACGAGGCAATGCCGCGCGCCTGGCGCACATCATCACTGCCGAGCAGGGCAAGGTGCCTGCGCTGGCCGAGGTCGAGGTCAACTTCACCGCCGACTACCTGGACTACATGGCCGAATGGGCGCGGCGCCTGGAAGGCGAGGTGCTGACCAGCGACCGCGCCAACGAGCACATCTTCCTGCTGCGCAAGCCACTGGGCGTGGTCGCCGGCATCCTGCCCTGGAACTTCCCGTTCTTTCTCATCGCCCGCAAGATGGCACCGGCCTTGCTCACCGGCAACACCATCGTCATCAAGCCCAGCGAAGAAACCCCGATCAACTGCTTCGAGTTCGCAAGGCTGGTGGCCGAGACCGACCTGCCCAGTGGCGTGTTCAATGTGGTCGGCGGGCAGGGGAGCAGTGTCGGGCATAGCCTGAGCAGCAGTGCCGGGATCGACCTGGTGAGCTTCACCGGCAGCGTGGCCACGGGCGCGCGCATCATGGCCGCGGCCGCGCCCAACATCACCAAGCTCAACCTGGAGCTGGGGGGCAAGGCCCCGGCGATCGTCCTGGCCGATGCCGACCTCGATCTCGCGGTGCGGGCCATCACGGCTTCGCGGGTGATCAATACAGGGCAGGTATGCAACTGCGCCGAGCGGGTATATGTGGAGCGCAAGGTCGCCGACGCGTTCATCGACAAGGTCGCCCAGGCCATGGCTGCCACGCGCTATGGCGATCCACTCAGGCAGGCTGGCCTGGACATGGGCCCGCTGATCAACCAGGCCGGCCTGGACAAGGTCGCGCAGATGGTGCGCACGGCGCGCGAGCAGGGCGCCCAGGTGGTGACCGGTGGGCAGGTGGCGGACCTGGGGGCGGGGTTCCACTACCAGCCGACCGTGCTGGCGGGCTGTTCGAGCGACATGGAGATCATGCGCAAGGAGATCTTCGGGCCGGTGCTGCCGATCCAGGTGGTGGACGATATCGACCAGGCGATCGCGCTGGCCAACGACAGCGAGTACGGCTTGACCTCCTCGATCTATACCCGCGACCTGAATGCCGCGCTCAAGGCTAGCCGCGAGATCGACTTCGGCGAGACCTACATCAACCGCGAGAACTTCGAGGCGATGCAGGGATACCACGCCGGGACCCGCAAGTCGGGGATCGGCGGGGCGGACGGCAAGCATGGGCTGTACGAGTACACGCATACGCAGGTGGTGTACATACAGGCCTGATCGTCTGGAGGTTGAGGTCGCCTGCGCCGGCCTCTTCGCTGGCTTGCCAGCGAAGAGGTCCCTGCGGTTTGAAACCTACCCCGCCAGATTCGGCGCCACGATGCCGTGGCGCCTCATCTTGCGGTACAGGGTCGAGCGCGAAAGCCCCGCGGCCTCGGCGGCGGCCGTGATGTTCCAGCGCTGGTCGCGCAATACCCTCAGCAGGTGCCGTGCCTCGGTATCGTCCAACTGCTGTTCCAGCCTTTGCCCAGGCGCCTGGACCACAGGCACCACTGTCTCGACCGCTGCCGCCAGCTCCGCCGGCAGGCAATCGATCTCCACCCACCCCGCTTCGGCAAGCGCCGCGGCATAGCGCAGGCAGTTGATCAACTGCCGCACGTTGCCCGGCCAGCGCTGGGCGAGCAGGCATCGATGGGCCTCTGGGCTCAGCCGCAGCGTTCGCCCACCTGCCTGGCTCGCCAGTACTCGTTCGATCAGCTCGGCTCGATCCGTGCGCGCACGCAGCGGCGGCAGGGCCAGGTGCATGCCGCTCAGCCGGTAGTAGAGGTCTTCGCGGAACAGCTTGTCGCGGATCATTCCCGCCAGGTCCTGGTGAGTGGCGGACACCACCTGGATATCCAGCGACACCGGGGTGGCCGCCCCCAGGGGGACCAGTTCGCGCTCGGCCAGTACCCGCAGCAGACGGGTCTGCAGGTGGGCTGGCATGTCGCCGATCTCGTCGAGGAACAGCGTGCCGCCGTTGGCCTGCTCCAGCTTGCCTTTCATGCCCTTGCGGCTGGCCCCGGTGAAACTGCCGCTGTGGTAGCCGAACAGCTCGCTCTCGATGAGCGATTCTGGAATGGCCGCGCAATTGAGCGCCACGAACGGGCCGTCGCGACGCAGGCTGGCCTGGTGCAGGGCGCGGGCGAAGGCCTCCTTGCCGGTCCCGGTCTCGCCGGTGAGCAGGATGGCGATGTCCTTGTCCAGCACCTTGCGCAGGCGGCGTACACCTTGGCGCAGCCCTTCGTCAGCGCCGGCCAACTGGTCCAGGTCAGGGTGCGCCGAGGGCAGGCGCGGCGCTCGCGCAGGTGCCTGGCGATAGCCGGCCGGCACGCGCAAGCCGACTTCGAGCAGGCTTTCGTCGGCCAGGGCGCGCAGCTGCGTACCGCAGGCACCGCCGCGGGTGTGGCCGAGCAGCTGGTCGATGGTCGCGGGCAGCAACTGCTCGATGGGGCGACCGATCAAGTGCGCTGCCTGGTGCTGCCGCTGGTGGGCCACGAAGGCCGCGCGGTTGGCGCCGATCACCCGGCCGCTTTCATCCAGGGCCAGCAGTTGCTCGTTGGCAAGGTCCGTGAGATCGCTGGGCTTGAGGGCCAGGGTAAGGCAGTCGCGATAGCGTTGGCGAAAATGCGTGTTCTCGATCAGTCGCGCGTACATGATCACCAGCTGCAAGGTCAGGAACTGCGCCTGCTTGGGGCCTTCGCTGTTGAGGCAGGTGGCGTTCAGGCAGCCCTGCAGCTGGCCTTGTGCATCGAAGATCGGCGATACCGAGCAGCTGAGCCGGTCGTTCGCCGCCAGGAAATGCTCCTGGCGGTGGATGACCAGCGCCTGGGCAGAAGCCAGCGCGGTGCCGATGCCGTTGGTGCCGGCGATGGCTTCGTCCCAGCGTGCGCCGACGATCAGCCCCGAGCGGGTGTACAGGCTTTGCTGGCTCGGCAGGCGAGCGTCGAGGGTAATGCCGTGCTGATCGCTGAGCAGCACGGCGAACCCTGCGTCGACCACGCGCTTGGCCAGGCCGCTGACGCCTTGGCTGGCGATCGCCAGATAGGCCTGGTGCTGGGCCTGGTGATGACGGATTTCGGCGGCGCTGAGCACGTTGTCCACGCACAGGTGGCCCGGGTCGAGGCGGTGCTGGGTAACGCTGCGGTACCAGGACTGGGCGATGACACCCTCGGGACGGATGCCACGCTCGGCGAAATGGCTGTCGATGAAGGCGGCCAGCTCGCTGGGTGAGGAGGGTTCTGGGGGCTGCGCGATCATGGGCGCTCCAGCAGATCGATTATTGTAGGTGCCGGTTCGGATGCCGGTGGTGACTGGAACATTAGCTGGTTATGGGAGATACACCCCTGAGTCATCACAGTTTCCAGACTAACCAGCTGTTTTTTTTATATTTTTCCGCACAACCCCTTCCCAAGCCGCAAAAACCTTGTTAAATTCTCGCCCGTTCCACACAGGGGCGTCGCCAAGCGGTAAGGCAGCAGGTTTTGATCCTGCCATGCGTTGGTTCGAATCCAGCCGCCCCTGCCATTTCCCATCCTCGCAGCATCCTTCGACACGCGCTTCCACCTGCAGGCAAGCGTTCATCCCGTCGACACACTCCTTGCAAGCATTGCCCGCATCCAGCCTCAGTCATGACGCGCTGGCGATTTGTCGTGCCTGCTCGCTCCATGCCAGGCCCACGGCCAAGGCCGACAAGCGCGACGCCCAGG
>JAQZAY010000101.1 GCA_029239415.1 Pseudomonas sp.
GGCGTTCGCACTGTTCCAGGCGGGGCTGCTGATCTGGATCGCGACGCGCTAGAACGGCGTCGCCTGGCCGGGCTACACCCGGTTCGCTGGCAAGCCAGCGAAGAGGCCATCACTGACACGACGCCGGTGTCACACCCGCGAAGCGAACAGCGCCTGGTGCGCCCGGCACTGCTCGGCCGTGAGCATGAACACGCCATGCCCGCCGCGCTCGAACTCCAGCCAGGCGAAGTCCACCTCGGGGTACAGCGACTCGACATGCACCTGGCTGTTGCCCACCTCGACGATCAGCAAGCCCTTCTGGGTCAGGTGGTCGGCGGCCTCGGCCAGCATCCGCCGCACCAGGTCCAGGCCATCGTTGCCGCAGGCCAGGCCCAGCTCCGGCTCATGGTGGTACTCGGCAGGCATGTCGGCGAAATCCTCGGCGTCGACATACGGCGGGTTGGACAGGATCAGGTCGAAACGCTGCCCCGGCAGGCCGGCGAAACCATCGCCCTGCACGGTGAACACCCGCTCCTCCAGGCCATGGCGCTCGATGTTCTGGTTGGCCACCTCGAGCGCCTCGAACGACAGGTCGGCCAGCACCACCTCGGCCTCGGGGAACACATCGGCCGCCACGATGCCGATGCAGCCAGAACCGGTGCACAGGTCGAGGATGCGCGCCGGCTCTTCGCCCAGCCACGGCGCAAAGCGATTTTCGATCAGCTCGCCAATCGGCGAGCGCGGCACCAGCACGCGCTCGTCGACCTTGAACGACATGCCGCAGAACCAGGCCTCGCCCAGCAGGTAGGCGGTGGGAATGCGGTCTTCGATACGGCGCTTGAGCAGATGCTGCAGGCGCACGCGCTCATCGTCCTCGAGCTGGCAGTCCAGATAGCCGTCGGCCACCTCCCATGGCAAGTGCAGGGCGCCCAGCACCAGCACGCGGGCTTCGTCCCAGGCATTGTCGGCACCGTGGCCAAAGAACAGGTCATGCTCATGGAAGCGGCTGACCGCCCAGCGGATATGGTCGCGCAATGTGCGCAGGCGAGAAGTGATCACGGCAAACTCCTTTGGAAACAGTGCCAAAGTCTAACAGCCCTGCCGCGCAAATGGTCGCCGCCGTGCCGTGCGGTGGGCCCGCAGGCCAGTAATCATGCAGGTTGCACTGTCAAGCATTCCCAACGGCGCCAAGGCAAGGGACAATAGCCGGCAAAAGCCCTATCCGCAGGAGCCCTTGATGTCCGTTCCAACGACGATGTTCCACCTCACTGGCCGCGCGTACCCACCGGCCAAGCTGAGCCAAGCCAGCCTGGTGATTATCGATGCGCAAAAGGAATACCTCAGCGGTCCGCTGGCGCTGTCGGGCATGGATGAGGCCGTGGCCAACATCGCCAAGCTGCTCGACGCCGCGCGCAAGGCCGGGCGCCCGGTCGTCCACGTCCGCCACCTGGGCACCGTGGGCGGCCTGTTCGACCCACAGGGCAGCCGCGGCGAGTTCATCCCGGGGCTCGAGCCGCAGGGCGACGAGACCGTGATCGAGAAACGCATGCCCAATGCCTTCAAGAACACCGACCTGCACCAGGTCCTGCAGCAGTTCGGCCCGCTCGACCTGATCGTCTGCGGTTTCATGAGCCATTCGAGCGTCAGCACCACGGTACGCCGCGCCAAGGACTATGGTTATCGCTGTACCCTGGTGGAAGACGCCTCGGCCACCCGCGACCTGGCCTACAAGGACACGCTCATCCCGGCCGCGCAGATCCACCAGGGCGAAATGGCCGTCATGGCCGACAACTTCGCCTGCGTGGCCCCCACGGCCAGCCTGATCTGATCGACGACCGCCCGGCAGCCCGGGCGGAACCGGCAGGCAGGCAGCCAGTCGAATCTCGAATATCACTGAGGAGATCGCGATGAAACGCTCCGAGGGTTTCGATCCCAAGCGCCTGCGCCAACGCGAACACGGTCACTGGGGCGCTCGCCTGGCCGCTGTTTTCTCCACCCTGCTGGCGGCCTTCGGCATCCTGCTGGCCATGGCCGGCTTCGCCGGCCTCTTGGGCAACTATGCCGCCTTCGCCGAACTCAACGCCAACCGGCCGCTTGCCATCATCCTGCTGGGCCTGGGCCTGCTGCTGCTGTACATCGGCGTGCGTTTCTGGCGCCGCAGCCGGATTCGCCTGCGTCGCGGCCGCGAGCTCAACCTCTCCCCGCACCTGATGAAAAAGCACGATTGACGGTACGACGCCGCCAGGGAGTCGAGTAGACTACGCCGCCCATGTGGAGGCATACATGCAAGACGACGATTTTTCCCTGTTCCGCAGCGAGGTGCGCGGCGTCAAGCCGATCAAGCACGACCGCGCCGAGACCGGCAAGCCCAAGGCCGACCGCAAGCAGCTGGCGGGCCTGCGCGAAGCCGCCACCGTGAGCAGCGGCCAGGCACTGGTGATCGACGGCCTGTCGGACCAGTTCGTCATCGACGTGGGCGCCGAGGATGCGCTCGAATGGCGTCGCGACGGCGTGCAGGAAACCCAGCTGCGCAAGCTCAAGCTCGGCCAGATCCCCTTCGAGGGCAGCCTCGACCTGCACGGCATGAGCGTGGAGAAGGCCCGCGAGACGCTCTGGGCGTTCATCGCCGAGGCCACCCGCCTCGAGGTCCGCTGCGCCCGCGTCACCCACGGCAAGGCCGCGCGGCTCGATGGCAAGCGGCCGATGATCAAGAGCCACGTCAACACCTGGCTGCGCCAGCACCCGCAAGTGCTCGGGTTTGCCTCGTGCCAGCCGCGCCATGGCGGCACCGGGGCGGTGTACGTGATGCTCAAGCGCACCATGCTCGATGGGCGCGACGAGTAACGCCGCGCTTGCAGCGTGGGCATTGCCGCCGTACCCTTCCTCTTTGCGAATATTCCCC
Organism: Pseudomonas sp.; assembly: GCA_029239415.1. Next base: position 2,882 of record JAQZAY010000101.1, read on the forward strand.
ACAGGTTAGGATCCATGTCCCTGGAACAGAACTACACCGAGATTCTCGGCCAAATCGGCGAGGACATCTCCCGCGAGGGCCTGCTCGACACGCCCAAGCGGGCTGCAAAGGCCATGAAGTACCTTTGCCGCGGTTACGAACAGACCCTGGAAGAAGTCACCAACGGCGCCCTGTTCAGCTCCGACAACAGCGAGATGGTCCTGGTCAGGGACATCGAGCTGTACTCGCTGTGCGAGCACCACCTGCTGCCCTTCATCGGCAAGGCGCACGTCGCCTACCTGCCCGCGGGCAAGGTGCTGGGCCTGTCCAAGGTCGCGCGCATCGTCGACATGTACGCGCGCCGCCTGCAGATCCAGGAAAACATGAGCCGCCAGATCGCCGAGGCGATCCAGCAGGTGACCGGCGCGCACGGCGTGGCCGTGGTCATCGAGGCCAAGCACATGTGCATGATGATGCGCGGTGTCGAGAAGCAGAACTCGAGCATGGTCACCTCGGTGATGCTCGGCGCGTTCCGCGACAATGCCGCCACGCGCATGGAGTTCCTCGGCCTGATCAAGTGATCGGCCGGGGCCAGGAGCCGACCCACGGGGTCGGCTTTTTTCTGCATTACTGAAAGGATCGGGAGTTGCCATGATCGTCAAAGCCCTGCGGGTCGGCCTCGGCCAGCTCATCGTGTTTGGCGACTGGATCAGCCGCCCGGCCAAGCGCAAGCGCGACCCCGCCGCCCAGGCCCTGGTCGAACAGCAAGCGCGCGGCCTGAGCCTGTACCAGTTCCACGCCTGCCCCTTCTGCGTGAAGACCCGCCGCACGCTGCATCGCCTGAACGTGCCGGTGGCCCTGCGTGATGCCAAGCACGACCCGGTGCACCGCCAGGCCCTGCTCGAAGGCGGCGGCCGGGTGAAAGTGCCCTGCCTGCGGATCGAGGAAGACGGCAAGACCACCTGGATGTACGAGTCCAAGGCCATCATCGCCTACCTGGACAAGCGGTTTTCCGCGGGCTGAGTGCCATGTCATGGGTGCATCCAGACCAGGGTGCCCCACAGTCCAGTCCACACCCGACTGTATGGCCAAATTCTGCAACCGCTGTACCGCAACCCTTATCCCCCTGCACGGTACGCTGAAACAATTGCTTACCCGTACAAGGACCGTCCCCCATGCCCGACGCCACCACCGCGCCCCTGCGCCCGCTGGCCGACACCTCTCCCTCCGCCGTGGTCGCGGGCTTCATCGCCATGCTTACCGGCTACACCAGTTCCCTGGTGCTCATGTTCCAGGCAGGGCAAGCCGCGGGCCTCACCAGCGCGCAGATCTCCTCGTGGATCTGGGCCCTGTCCATCGGCATGGCGGTCTGCAGCATCGGCCTCTCCCTGCGCTACCGCACCCCCGTCACCATCGCCTGGTCCACCCCCGGCGCGGCCTTGCTGATCACCAGCCTGGGCGGCGTGAGCTATGGCGAGGCCATCGGCGCCTACGTCACCTGCGCCGTGCTGGTGCTGCTCTGCGGCCTCACCGGCAGCTTCGAGCGGCTGGTCAAGCGCATCCCCGCCTCCCTGGCCTCGGCGCTGCTGGCCGGGATCCTGTTCAAGATCGGCAGCGAGATCTTCGTCGCCGCGCAGCACCGTACCCTGCTGGTACTGGGCATGTTCTTCAGCTACTTGCTGGTCAAGCGCCTGTCGCCACGCTACTGCGTGCTGGCCGCGCTGGTGGTCGGCACCGCATTGTCCGGCGCACTCGGCCTGCTGGACTTCAGCGCCTTCAGCCTGGAGCTGGCCACCCCGGTGTGGACCACGCCGTCCTTCTCGCTCGCCGCCACCATCAGCATCGGCATCCCGCTGTTCGTGGTCGCCATGACCTCGCAGAACATGCCCGGCATCGCCGTGTTGCGCGCCGACGGCTACCAGGTGCCCGCCTCGCCGCTGATCTGCGCCACCGGCTTCGCCTCGCTGCTGCTGGCGCCGTTCGGCTCCCACGGCATCAACCTGGCGGCCATCAGCGCGGCCATCTGCACTGGCCCCCATGCCCATGAGGACCCGTCCAAGCGCTACACCGCCGCGGTGTGGTGCGGGATCTTCTACGGCATCGCCGGGGTCTTCGGCGCCACCCTGGCAGCGCTGTTCGCCGCCTTGCCCAAGGAGCTGGTGCTGTCGATCGCCGCCCTGGCGCTGTTCGGCTCGATCATCAACGGCCTGACCGTGGCGATGAGCGAAGCCCGCGAGCGCGAGGCGGCGCTGATCACCTTCATGGTCACGGCCTCGGGGCTGACGCTGTTCTCGATCGGCTCGGCATTCTGGGGCATTGTCGCGGGCGTGCTGACCCTGCTAATCCTCAATCCGCGCCAGCGCTGAGCCCGGTCTGGCGCAAGAACGCCTGCGCGCGGTGGTCCTGTGCGTAGGCGACATTGATCCGTAGCCAGTCACTGGGCCGCCCCTCGGGATCGAACGCGCTGCCCGGGGTGAGCAGCACCGAGTGCGCCTGCGCCAGGCGCTCGAGGCTGGCAAAGTCCCGCCCGTGCACCCGTGCCCACACGAACATCCCGCCGTAGGGCTCGCAGAACACTTCCCAGCCCAGGCCCTCCAGCTGCCCCAGCAGCCTGGCCATGGCCTGTCCCAGCCTCATGCGCAGGCGCTGCACGCACTTGCGGTAGGTGCCGCTGGCCAGCATCTGCCCCACTACCTGCTCGGCAAAACGCGACGTGCCGATGCCGCTGACCATCTTCAACTGCGCCAGCCGCGCGACCAGCGCGTCGTCGGCCACCAGGTAGCCCACCCGCAACGAACTGCTCAGGGTCTTGGAGAAGCTCGCCAGGTAGACCACCCGCTGCTCACTGTCCAGCGTCGCCAGGCGCGTCGCCGGCCCGTCCTGGAAATCCGCGTAGATATCGTCCTCGATGATCCGCAGGTCATGCTCGCGGGCGAGCTCCAGCAGACGGTAGGCCACCTTTGGCGTCAGGCTGGTCCCGGTCGGGTTGTGGTACAGGCTGTTGATGAACAGGCAGCGCGGCCGGTGCTCGGCCAGCAACCGTTCGAGCCTGGCCAGGCACGGCCCAGCGCCGGTGCGTGGCACCTCCAGCATGCGCACCCCGTGCTCGCGCAGCAGGTTGTAGAGGTTGTAGTAGCCTGGGCTTTCCACCACCACGGTATCGCCTGGCTCGAGCAGCGCCCGCACCAGCAGGTCCAGGCCATGGCTGGCGCCGTGGGTGGTGAGGATGCGCTCGGGCCCGGCGGCAATCTCCAGTTGCGCCAGCCGCTTGTGCAGCTGCAGGCGCAGGCTGGCCAGGCCCAGGGGCGGACAATAGTCGAACAAATCCTGCGGGTTGCCGCGGCTGACCTGGCGCACCGCCTGGGCCAGCTCGGTCGCGGGCCGCCAGGCTGCTGGCAGCCAGCCACACCCCAGCTTGAGCCACTCCTCATGCCCCTCGCGAAACTGCCGCCAGCTGCCATCTACCGCCTCGCCCCAGGCCGCGACATCATCGCGCTGCAAGCCGGGCCTGCGCTCGGCCACGAAAAAGCCCGCCCCATGCCGCGCCTCCAGCCAGCCACTGGCCACCAGCCGATCGTAGGCCTCGATCACGCACGATGCGCTTACCCCAAGCTCCTGGGCCAGCGAACGGATCGACGGCAACCGGGCGCCCGGGCGCAGGCGCTGGTGCTCGATCCAGGCCTGGAGGTGGGTGGAGAGTTGCTGGACCAGAGAGGTGGCGGCGTTGCGGTCGAGGATGAAATGCATGGTGGAAGTGTTTGGTGGTTTTGATCGAACAGTTAAGCACAAATGGCTTGGGAGTGTGTCTTGTTGGATTGAAGCCAGAAAGAGATGCTGGAGGCATGGAATTGCTGAGTCAGAACTGGCCTCTTCGCTGGCAAGCCAGCGAATAGGCCCGAACAGGCACCCTCAACTTTCAACCTTGCCCCATCCAGGATCCCCCATGCCCACCCGCTCCCCACCGCTCATCCTGGCCCTGGCCCTCGGCCTCGTCACCCTGGCCGTCAACCTTCCCGCCCCGCTCTACACCGCCTACGCCGACCTCTCCAACCGCGGCGCCGCCGCCACCGCCGTGGCCTTTTCCAGCTACGTGCTGGGGGTGATCCCGGTCCTGGTCGCCCTGGGCGGCCTGGGCGACCGCATCGGTCGTCGCCCGTTGATCCTCACCGCCCTGGCGCTGTCGATGCTCGCCACCCTGCTGCTGATGCTCGCACCCAGCCTCGAGACCCTGGCCGCCGCCCGCCTGATCCTCGGCCTGGGCACCGGCCTGGCCACCGCCACGGCCACGGCCTACATGTGCGACTTGATGGCCGACGGCGACAGCACCCGCGCCGCCAGCTGGGTCACTGCCAGCACCTCGATCGGCTTCGGCCTCGGCGCCGCGCTCACCAGCCTGGCCCTGCTGCAGGGATCGACCCTGGTCCCCATCACCTTCCCGCTCCAAGTGCTGCTCGCCGGGCTCACCCTGGCGCTGGTCTGGCGCCTGCCGGACCCCCGCCCAGCCCACCGTGCGCCGATGCTGCGCCTGCCCTTCTACCCCGCCGGCAGCGTGCCCCACGGCCTGGCGATCCTGCTGGCCTGGGCCTGCACCGGGCTGGTGATCGCCCTGCTGCCCGCCATCCTGCGCCAGCATGGGCTCAACGACTGGTCGGGCCTGGCCACCTTCTGCGTGATCAGCTGCGGCCTCATCTTCCAGCCCCTGGCCCGGCGCATGCCCAGCAACCGCGCCACCCTGCTCGGCCTGGCGATCCTCCCCTGCAGCTACGCGCTGATCGCCTGGGGCGCCGACCAGGGCAAGCTGGCCGCGGTCCTGCTCGGCGCCGTCGCCGCCAGCAGCGCATGCTACGGCTTCATCTACCTTGGCGGCCTGGCCGCGGTGAACGAACTGGCCGGCCAGGAAAAGGCCCGCGCCAGCGCCGGGTTCTTCCTGCTGGCCTACCTGGGCTTCAGCCTGCCAGTGATCTTCACCGGCCTGCTCAGCGACCAGCTGGGCACGCGCACCGCCCTGCTGGTGTTCGGGGCCACGCTGCTGCTGGGCTGCCTGCTGGTGATCGCAGCGCTGCTGCGCACGGGCAAGGTGCTGGCTCCCGACTATCGCGCTGGATGATGGTCGACCCCATGGGTAATCACTGACAATGATCGTCCGTCATTCGCCGGCACCGTTGAACCTTGCTGCCGCGCGGCTGACAGACTATCAACACACATTGCCCACACCACCCGAGGCCCGTCCATGACCCAGACCAACCGCCGCTTCCTGCTCACCAAACGCCCTGTCGGTGCCGTGCGCCGCGATGACTTCACCTATGAAGAAGTGCCGGTGGCCGAGGCCAGCGACGGCCAGGTCGTCGTCAAGAACCTCTACCTGTCCCTCGACCCGGCCATGCGCGGCTGGATGAACGAAGGCAAGTCCTACATTCCCCCGGTCGGTCTGGGCGAAGTCATGCGCGCCCTGGCCGTCGGCGAAGTGATCAGCTCCAAGCACCCCGACTTCAAGCCCGGCGACCACGTCAACGGCGAGCTCGGCGTGCAGGACTACTTTGTCGGCGAACCCAAGGGCCTGAACAAGATCGACCCCGGCCTCGCCCCGCTGCCCGTCTACCTCTCGGCCCTGGGCATGACCGGCATGACCGCCTACTTCGCCCTGCTGGAAGTCGGCCAGCCCAAGGAAGGCGACACCGTGGTCATCTCCGGCGCCGCTGGCGCGGTGGGCAGCATCGTCGGCCAGATCGCCAGGATCAAAGGCTGCCGCGTGGTCGGCATCGCCGGCGGCGAGCAGAAGTGCCAGTACCTCAAGGACGAACTCGGCTTCGACGGCACCATCGACTACAAGGCCGAGGACGTGCTCGCCGGCCTCAAGCGCGAGTGTCCCAAGGGCGTCGACGTGTACTTCGACAACGTCGGCGGCGACATCCTCGATGCCGTGCTCACCCGCATCAACCTCAAGGCCCGGGTGGTGATCTGCGGCGCGATCAGCCAGTACAACAACAAGGAAGCGGTCAAGGGCCCGGCCAACTACCTGGCCTTGCTGGTGAACCGCGCGCGGATGGAAGGCTTCATCGTCTTCGATCACCTGGCCAACTACGACAAGGCCGCCAAGGAAATCGCCGGCTGGCTGGACAGCGGCCAGGTCAAGAGCAAGGAAGACGTGGTCGAAGGCCTGGAAACCTTCCCCGAGACCCTGCTCAAGCTGTTCAGCGGCGAGAACTTCGGCAAGCTGGTGCTCAAGGTCTGACCGAGTCCTTCCTCCCGATCGCCCAGGGAGCGAGCCAGGCAAGCGCTCGCTCCCTGGGCGATACTGCACATGATCCCCACCGTTCCAGGTCGCACGGAGTGACTGGAACCGCGTGGCCAACCCCCGGGCACCACTGAGCAGGCAACGATGTCACCCTTTGACCTGGAACGGATGCTGACCAACGAGCTGCCACTTTCATTCCTGCTGGAAGTGATCTGCCGCGCAGGCTTTGCCTTCGCCGCCGTGTTCCTGTTCCTCAAGGCCAGCGGCCGACGCGGCATCAAGCAGCTGTCGCGCTTCGAGCTGGTGGTGATCCTCACCCTGGGCTCCGCCGCGGGGGATGTCACCTTCTACGACGATGTACCCCTGCTGCCGGTGGCGGTCGTCTTCCTCTCCCTCCTGGTCCTGTACCGGTTCACCGTCTACGTCATGACTCGCAGCCGAGGCTTCGAGGCCTGGATCGACGGGCTGCCCGTGACCGTGGTCAAGGACGGGATGTACGTGCTCGAGTCCCTGGGCAAGCTCAACATCTCCTCGAACGAACTGTTCATGGAGCTTCGCCAGCAAGGCGTCGAACACCTCGGCCAGGTGCGCATCGCCATCCTGGAAACCGACGGGGACGTCAGCGTGTTCTACTACGACCACGACTCGATCCGCCCTGGCCTCTCGGTCATGCCCTATGACCACCAGTCCCATTACACGGTGGTGCCGGCCTCAGCGCTGTATTGCTGCGTCGGCTGCGGGTTCCCCGAGCCCATCGAACAAGACCAGGAAGCGACCTGCCCACGGTGCAGCCAGACGCTCTGGTCACCCGCCCTGGATACCAAGCGCTGCCGTTGATGCCCTGCCCCAGGGTTGCTCCCACAGCGCCCTGTGCCAGATCGACATGTCATGCACAGTCCAACCTGCGGGAGCGGCGGCTCGCAACTGCTGTCAGAACACCACACTCCCGACCCCGGCCACGACACCACTGCCAATCACCACCAACCACGGTGGCAGCCTCCAGAACATCAACGCGACCAGCGCCACCAACGCCAGCGCGAAGTCCCACGGGCCATGGATCGCGCTGGTCCATACCGGCTGGTAGAGCGCAGCGAGCAGCAGGCCGACCACGCAGGCATTGATGCCCATCAGCGCCGCGCGCGCCTGGGCGTAGTGCCGCAGCCGCTGCCAGAACGGCAAGGCCCCCATGACCAGCAGCAAGGACGGCACGAAGATCGCCAGCAGGCAAACAAGCCCTCCAATCCACCCGCTCGGCGCATGCTGCATCGAGGCACCCAGAAACGCCGCAAACGTAAACAGCGGCCCCGGCACGGCCTGCGTCGCACCGTACCCGGCCAGGAATACATCGCTGTCGACCCAGCCAGGCTGCACCACTTGCGCTTGCAACAGCGGCAACACGACATGCCCGCCACCAAACACCATCGCACCGGCGCGGTAGAACGCCTCGACCTGGGCCACTCCATGGCCCGGATACCAGGCCGCCAGCGCAGGCAATCCCACCAGCAGCGCAAAAAACAACGCCAGCCAGCACGCCCCCACCCGACGGCGAACAGGCACCGTCATGGGCTCATGCGACTCGCTCGGCAGGGGCTTGAACAGCAGCAGCCCAACGATCGCCGCCATGGCGATGCACCCCACCTGGGCCAGGGCGGACGGCATCAGAAGCACAAGGCAGGCCGTTGCCAGCATGATCGTGATACGCGCCACGTCCGGGCACAGCGTGCGCGCCATCCCCCACACCGCCTGCGCGACCACCGCCACGGCCACCACCTTCAAGCCATGCAGCATCCCCGCCGGTAGCACCTGCGTCTCCCCAGCGACCACCCTGGCAAAGCCGATCAGCATGAGCGCCGAAGGCAAGGTGAACCCCGCCCACGCAGCCAGCGCCCCGGCATAGCCGCAACGCGACAGGCCCAGTGCAAACCCCACCTGGCTGCTGGCCGGCCCCGGCAAAAACTGGCACAGGGCGACCAGGTCCGCATAGCTGTGCTCGCTCAGCCAACGCCGGCGCTCCACGAACTCATCGTGGAAATAGCCAAGGTGAGCGACTGGGCCACCGAAGGAGGTCAGGCCCAGCCGTAGAAAGATCAGGAAGACTGACCATGGGTTACGGTCAGGAGTGGTGTCATCGCGCACGGTTGATACTTCAGGTTTGGCAGTGCTGGCGAGAATAGCCAAATCCT
>JAQZAY010000102.1 GCA_029239415.1 Pseudomonas sp.
TTGATTTCTGATGAAGCGGCCTGTTCAGGGACGGTCGCGCTGTCCGTAGGCCTGGCTGATGCGGTCGATGACCATGGCCAGCGCGACGATCGCCAGGCCCGCTTCGACGCCTTGGCCGACGTTGAGGGTCTGGATGCCGGCGAGCACGTCCTCGCCCAGTCCCCTGGCACCGATCATCGACGCCACCACCACCATCGACAGGGCCATCATGACCGACTGGTTCAGGCCCGCCATGATGCTCGGCAGGGCCAGGGGCAAGGCGATGCTGCGCAGGCGCTGCCAGCGGTTGGCGCCCAGGCTGCCGGCGGCCCGCAACAGCGAGGCATCGATCTGGCGCATGCCCAGTTCGGTCAGGCGCACCAGCGGGGGCAGGGCGTAGATCAGCGTGGCGAACACCGCCGGCACCTTGCCCAGGCCGAACAGCATCAGTACCGGGATGAGGTAGACAAAGGCGGGCAGCGTCTGCATCACGTCGAGCACCGGCATGACCAGCTTGCGGGCCAGCGGCCGGCTGGCCAGCAGCACGCCCAGCGGCACGCCGACCAGCACGCACAGGCCGGTGCTGACCATCACCAGGGCGAGTGTCTGCAGCAGCTTGTCCCACAGTCCTAGTATGCCGATCGACAGCAACAGGCCGGTGAGCATCAAGGCGCGTGGCAGGCTGCGGCACGCGTGCCAGGCGAGCAGGCCCACCAGCACCAGGAGCAGCCACCAGGGGATCAGCCGCAACAGGTTCTCAAGGCTGACCAGCAGTTGCAGGAGGTGGTCGGAGACGCTGCGCAGGTAATCACCGTAATGCAGCACCAGCCAGTCGACCAGGCGATTGACCTGCTCGGCGAACGAAAACTGCAGTGCCTGGGGAAAGCCGCTATTCACAGGCCGGCCTCGACCTTGCTCGCGACCTCGCCCGGCAACCAGGCTTTCCACACCGCCGGATTGTCGCGCAGGAAGGCCAGCGCCGCCTCACGCGGCGCCTGGCGGGTTTCGCTCATGCGCGCCAGGGCCTTGTTGAGCGTGTCGATGGGCAGGTCGACCTTGCTGAACGTGTCCACCAGCTCGGGGTACTGCTGACGAAAAGCGGCCGACACGCCGATCGACAGCTTGGCAGGCAATGAGCGGCTGCCACGGGGCGAAGGGTTCTTCGCGTCGGTCAGAGTCGCCCAGGCCTGGGGATCGAACGGTGGCTCCTCCAGGCGCACCAGGTCGACGCGCCCCATCAACGGCGTAGGGCTCCAGTAGTAGAAGAGCACGGGCTGGCCGCGACGGATCGCCGAGTTGATCTCGGCGTCTAGGGCCGCGCCTGAACCGCTGCGAAAGTTCACGTACTGCCCATCGAGACCGTAGGCCTTGAGTTTCTGGGTGTTGACGGTCTCGGAGGTCCAGCCGCTGGGGCTGTTCAGGAAGCGGCCCTTGGCGGGTGACTCGGGGTCGCGGAAGACCTCGGGGTAGCGCTTGAGGTCATCGACGCTGCGCAGGTCCGGTGCAAGCGCCTTGATCTTGCGCTTGGGCTCGCCCTTGATCACGTAGGCAGGCACCCACCACCCTTCATCGGCGTTTTTCACCGTGTCGCCCAGGCTGAATACCTGGCCCGCCTGTTCAGCCTTGTTCCAGGCCGGGCTGCGCCCGGCCCATTGCTCGGCGATTACCTGCAGATCGTTGCGCGCCAGGGCGACCTCCATGCTGACGGTGCTCCCGGGGAGGGTGTCGGTAGGGTAGCCATAGCCCTTTTCGACGATAAAGCGCAGGATTTCGGTGGTCAGCGCGCCGCTCTCCCAACCGATGGCGCCGAAGTGGATCGGCGTGCGTGCGTCGGCGGCGCTCACGCTGCCGGCAAGGCTGAGCATCACTGCCGCCAGGAGAGCTGGAAGTCGCTTCATCGAAGACCTCGTCTGGGTTGCCACCGGGCAGGTTCGGCAAGTGTAGACGAGGGCAGCCACGCTGCCGTTCTCCCAGGCAGCGGCGGCGTGGCCGCCGAGGTTCCTAGACCCGGAACTGGTCCATCAGCCCCTGCTGCTGGTTCGCCAGGCTGTTGAGCGACTGGCTGACCCGGGCCGATTCATTGGCTTGCCCGGAGAGCGACTCGGTGACGTCCCGGATGGTGGCCACGTTGCCGTTGATCTCTTCGGCCACCGCGCTCTGCTCTTCGGCGGCACTGGCGATCTGCAGGTTCATGTCGTTGATCACCGTCACCGCCTGGCCGATCTTCTGCAGGGCGCTGACCGCCTGGCCGACCTGGTCGACGCTGCCCTGCGCCTGGCGATGGCTGCTGTCCATGGCACCGACCACTTCGCGGGTGCCGGCTTGCAATTGCTCGATGACCTGGCGGGTCTCTTCGACCGATTCCTGGGTGCGCCGGGCCAGGTTGCGCACCTCGTCGGCGACCACCGCGAAGCCCCGCCCGGCTTCGCCGGCACGCGCAGCCTCGATGGCGGCGTTCAGCGCCAGCAGGTTGGTCTGCTCGGCAATCGAGCGGATCACCTCGAGCACCGAGCCGATCTTCTCGCTGTTGTGCGCCAGGCCTTCGACCTGAGCCATGGCGCTGTTCATGTCGGACGCCAGGGTGTCGATGCTGTGGGTCGTGAGGTCGATCACCGAGAGGCCTTCACGGGTGGCCTGGTCGGCCTGGCGTGCGGCCTGCGCCGCTTGTGCGGCGCTGCGGGCGACGTCCTGTGCGGTGGCACTCATCTCGTGGGAGGCGGTGGCCACCTGGTCGACCTGGCGGTACTGCTGTTCCATCCCGGCGCTGGTCTGCGCAGCGATGGCCGACGACTGGTCGGCGGTATCCCGCGCGGCCTGGACCGAGCGCTTGACCTCGGCGATGGTCGGCTGCAGCTTGTCCAGGAAGCGGTTGAACCAGCCGGCCAGTTCGCCCAGCTCGTCACGCTTGGCGTAGTCCAGGCGGCGGGTGAGGTCGCCTTCGCCACTGGCAATGTCCTGGAGCATGGCGGCCACGCCAAGGATCGGCCGGGTAACGCTACGGGCCATCAGCCACACCAGCAGCAAGCCGACCACCGCCGTCAGCAGGCCAAGGCCGAGTTGCACCAAGGTCCCGCTGGTATTGAGCTGGTCGAGTTCCTGCTTGAGCGTCTCGGCAGGGCCGGTAAGGGCACCCTCGGGGACGTCCAGCAGCACGCCCCATGGCTTGGCGCCGGGTATCGGGGCGAAGGAAGCGAGTACCTTGAGCCGTTGCTGGTGGTGCAGCACGTGCATCGGCCTGCTGTCGGCCAGCAAGCCGACCAGCTCGGCGCCATTGGCCGGGTCGACCTGCTCGTAGCGCTGGGAGAGCTTGCTGGCATCCGGGCTGTAACCGGCCAGCAAGCCGACAGGGCTGAGGATGCCGACGCGGGTCTGGCCGTCATACAGATTGCCGCTGGCTTGCGTGCTCAAGGCCTGCAGGCTGTTGAGGTTGATGTCGACCGACAGGGTGGCGACGACGTTGCCTTCGAGCATCAGCGGGAAGGCGATGTTGGTCATCAGCACCTGCTGGCCACCGATCGTGTAGAAGTAGGGCTCGATCACGCAGACCTTGCGCGTGGTGCGCGGGCACACCGACCAGGTGTTGGCCGGCTCGCCACTGGGGCCGACCGTGGTGTCGAGCAAGTCGTGCTCGGGGAGGGCCATCGACGTGAGCTGGCCGGGGCTTGGCTGCGACCAGTACAGGGCGAAGCGACCCTTGTCGTTGCTGCCAAGCTCGGCCTGGCCGGCGAACAGGCTGTCCTTGTTGTCCAGCGCGTCGGGTTCGAAGACCAGCGACAGGCCAAGCAGGTCGGGGTTGGCCTGCAGCGCATCGCGCACCTGGCGGGTCATGTCCTCGCGCAGGTCGAAGGCATCGAGAAAACGCTTTTCGGCCTGCTCGCGCAAGAACAGCACTTGCCGGGCAAAGCCGGCGCCGTACATGTAGGCATCCATGAACTGCCGACGAATGTTCTGTGCCTGGACCTCGCCCTGGGATTCCAGGCGCCCCTGGGCCGATTCGGCCAGCATCTGCATGCTGCTGGCCTTGACCAGATCGGAGCTGTGCTCCATGCGGTACAGCGACAGCCCCACGAGCAGCGTGACGATGCTGGTCAGGCACAGGCCAGCGAGCAGGGTGATCTTCCACTGGATGGAAAGTTGTCTCGACGACATGAGCGATTCCCTTGGGTCGATGAGTCTGTGGGTGAGGACTGTATCGGCGGGGAGACTGCTTTCTTTATCCAGAACGTGCACTCAGTGGCGAAAAAAGGCTTGGTTTTCAATGCCCACCGCCGCTGGCCGTGGCTTTGACAAGCACGCACGTCTGCTTCAAAGTGTGCGCCCTTCATAAAACATACCCTTCGTTCGGCCACTGCCCCCGGGCCGGAACGCTCGCTTTTCGACGGTTTATAGAGGTAACGCACACCATGAACGCAGTCATTGCCGCGGTCGGCATCATGCTGATATTGAGTCTGTCCCGCGTGCATGTGGTGATCGCCCTGATCATCGGCGCCCTGGTGGGCGGGTTGGTCGGCGGTCTGGGGATCGAAGGCACCCTCAAGGCTTTCAATGGGGGGCTGGGCGGCGGTGCCACGGTGGCGTTGTCCTATGCCTTGCTCGGCGCCTTCGCCGTGGCCATCGCCAAGTCGGGACTGGCCCACGCACTGGCCGACCGCGCGCTGGCCATGATCGATCGGCGGGATCACGCCAACGGAGGCAAGGTCAAATGGTTGCTGATCGGCCTGATGCTGGTGGTGGCGGTGTGCTCGCAGAACGTCCTGCCGATCCATATCGCCTTCATCCCGCTGCTGGTGCCGCCGCTGCTGTACGTGCTGACTCGCCTGCAGATCGACCGGCGCCTGGTGGCCTGCGTCATCACCTTTGGCCTGATCACCCCGTATATCTTCCTGCCGGTGGGCTTCGGCAACATCTTTCTCAACCAGATCCTGCTGGCCAACGTTGCCCGCGCCGGGGTGGACATCAGCGGCATCAATGTCACCCATGCCATGGCGCTTCCGGCGGCAGGCATGCTGCTGGGCCTGCTGACCGCGGTGTTCATCAGCTACCGCAAGAAGCGCGTGTATGACCTGGAACGTATCGAGCGGGTCGAGCAGGTCGCTATCCAGTACAACCCCTTGACCCTGCTGGTGGCGGGGCTGGCGATCGCCGCGGCGTTCATCATCCAGCTGCTGCTGGACTCGATGATCATCGGTGCCATGGCCGGTTTCCTGATCTTCTCGCTGTCGGGCATCGTGCGCTGGAAGGACACCGACGACCTGTTCACCGAGGGCATGAAGATGATGGCCATGATCGGCTTCATCATGATTGCAGCCTCGGGCTTCGCCGATGTGATGAAGGCTACCGGCGAGGTGAATAGCCTGGTCGAGACATCGGCGCAGTGGATCGATCACAGCAAGGGCGTCGGCGCCTTGCTCATGCTGCTGGTGGGTTTGCTGGTGACCATGGGCATCGGCTCGTCTTTCTCGACCGTGCCGATCCTGGCAGCGATCTTTGCGCCGCTGTGCGTGCAGCTCGGGTTCGATCCGCTGGCCACGGTGTGCATCGTCGGGACCGCGGGCGCGCTGGGTGATGCGGGCTCGCCCGCCTCCGACTCGACCCTGGGTCCTACCTCGGGCCTGAACGTCGACGGCCAGCACCACCATATCTGGGACACCGTGGTACCGACCTTCATCCACTACAACCTGCCGCTGCTGGCCTTCGGCTGGCTGGCCGCGATGGTCCTGTAGAAAACGCGCCCGCCCCCGGCTGGGGGCGGGCGGATGCATCGAGGCGGCGCTGCCGCTCCACGATGGGATAATCGGTAGTCAGCTAATCAAGTGTTTGACATTCACTGCCTAGGCAGTAATATTTACACACAATTTAGCCCGTGCCTGCCATCAGCCAATGTCCCACTTCACCCCGCAAAACTTCCAGGGCTGTTCCATCGGCTTGCTCCTGGGCCGTGCCGCAGTGCTGAAGGATCGCATCCTCGATTGCCACCTGGAGCCCTATGGTGTCACTGCCGCACAATTCAAGGTACTGATCATCGTGACCCAGTATCAGGTCGATACTCCGGCCGAACTGTGCCGCTACCTGGGCCTGGACAGCGGTTCGATGACGCGCATGCTCGACCGGCTAGCGCACAAGGGGCTGATCCAGCGTACCCGTTGCCCGGACGATCGCCGCCAGGTGCGCCTGGCCCTGACGCCAGACGGCCAGGGCCTGGCCGATCGCCTTCCCGAAATCGGCGCCTCGGCCATGAACGAGCTGGTCGGCGTGCTCCAGCCCGATGAGCTGCGCACCCTGGAGTCACTGCTGAGCAAAGTCCTGCTGGATGCGGGCGACCCCTTGACGATTCGCCGTTTCGGCGATCGTTGATCTCCTATTCCGTAATCCCAAGGTACTGTCATGGCCACTTCTCCGGATCCTTCCTCCACCGCTCCAGCCGCCAGGCCGTCCAGGCGCAAGGCCTGGTTGCTTGGCCTGCTGGTGCTGCTGCTCGTGGCCGCTGGCGCCACCTGGGCGTGGTACAGCCTGGTGGGCCGCTGGCAGCAGAGCACCGACGACGCCTATGTCAGCGGCAACGTGGTGGAGATCACGCCACTGGTGACCGGTACCGTGGTCAGCATCGGCGCCGACGATGGCGACCTGGTGCAGGCAGGCCAGGTGCTGCTGCAGTTCGATCCCAGCGACAGCGAGGTTGCCTTGCAATCGGCCCAGGCCAGGCTTGCCCGTACCGTGCGCCAGGTCCGCGGCCTGTACAGCAACGTCGATGCCTTGAAAGCCCAGGTACAGGCGCGCCAGGCCGAGCTCAAGAAGGCCCGCGAGAACTACAACCGACGCAAGGTGCTGGCCGACAGCGGGGCGATCGCTGCCGAAGAGCTGTCCCATTCACGCGATGACCTGAGCTCGGCGCAAAGTGCCCTGGACAATGCCCACCAGCAGCTCAACACCAGCACCGCGCTGGTCGATGACACCGTGGTGTCGTCGCACCCGGAGGTCATGGCCGCCGCCGCCGACCTGCGCCAGGCGTACCTCGACCACGCGCGCACCACCCTGGTGGCGCCCGTCACCGGCTACGTGGCCAAGCGTACCGTGCAGCTGGGCCAGCGCCTGCAGCCTGGCACCGCGACCATGGCAGTGATCCCGCTGGACCAGGTATGGATCGACGCCAACTTCAAGGAGACCCAGCTGCGCGACATGCGCATCGGCCAGCCCGTGGATGTCATCGCCGACCTGTACGGCAGCGATGTCAAGTACAGCGGCACCGTCGATAGCCTCGGTGCCGGTACCGGCAGCGCCTTCGCTTTGTTGCCCGCGCAGAACGCCACCGGCAACTGGATCAAGATTGTCCAGCGCGTGCCGGTGCGCATCCATCTCGACCCCCGCCAGCTTGCCGAGCACCCGCTGCGGATCGGCCTGTCGACCGTGGTCGAGGTCGACCTGCATGACCAGAGCGGCCCGGCACTGGCCCAGCAGCCGCGCAAGCGACCTTCGTTCACCACGCCGGTATTCGATGCCCAGCTGGTGGAGGCCGACGCCATGATCACCCGGCTGATCCACGACAACAGCGCGGGCTCCGGCAAGACGGCGCAGCGATGAGCGACAAGGCCCAGTTCACCCCGCCGAGCCTGTTGCTGACCACCATCGGCCTGTCGCTGGCGACGTTCATGCAGGTGCTCGACACCACCATTGCCAACGTCGCCCTGCCGACCATTTCCGGCAACCTGGGGGTCAGCTACGAGCAAGGCACCTGGGTCATCACCTCGTTTGCCGTGAGCAATGCCATCGCCTTGCCGCTGACCGGCTGGCTGAGCCGGCGTTTCGGCGAGGTCAAGCTGTTCATCTGGGCCACGCTGCTGTTCGTGCTGGCCTCGTTCCTGTGCGGCATCGCCCAGTCGATGCCTGAGCTGGTGGGCTTTCGCATCCTGCAGGGCGTGGTCGCCGGGCCGCTGTACCCCATGACCCAGACGCTGCTGATCGCGGTCTATCCTCCGGCCAAGCGTGGCATGGCGCTGGCGTTGCTGGCCATGGTCACGGTGGTGGCACCGATTGCCGGGCCGATACTCGGCGGCTGGATCACCGACAGCTACAGCTGGCCCTGGATCTTCTTCATCAATGTGCCGATCGGGCTGTTCGCCGCCGCCGTGGTGCGCCAGCAGATGCGCGAGCGACCGGTCGCCACCAGTCGCCAGCCAATGGACTATGTCGGCCTGCTGAGCCTGATCGTCGGCGTAGGCGCGCTGCAGGTGGTGCTCGACAAGGGCAATGACCTGGACTGGTTCGAGTCGACGTTCATCATTGTCGGCAGCGTGATCTCGGTGGTGTTCCTGGCCATCTTCGTGATCTGGGAGCTGACCGACAAGCACCCGGTGGTGAATTTGCGGCTGTTCGCCTACCGCAACTTCCGGGTCGGCACGCTGGTGCTGGTCGGTGGCTACGCGGGCTTCTTCGGCATCAACCTGATCCTGCCGCAATGGTTGCAGACGCAGATGGGCTACACCGCCACCTGGGCGGGCCTGGCGGTGGCACCGATCGGGTTGCTGCCGGTGCTGATGTCGCCCTTCGTCGGCAAGTACGCCCATCGCGTCGACCTGCGCCTGCTGGCCGGCCTGGCCTTCCTGGCCATTGGCACCAGCTGCTACATGCGCGCCGGCTTCACCAGCGAAGTGGACTTCCAGCATATCGCCCTGGTGCAGCTGTTCATGGGCATCGGGGTGGCGCTGTTCTTCATGCCGACGCTGAGCATCCTGTTGTCTGACCTGCCGCCCCAGCAGATCGCCGATGGCTCGGGACTGGCGACATTCCTGCGCACCTTGGGCGGCAGTTTCGCAGCGTCGCTGACCACCTGGATCTGGATTCGTCGTGCCGACCAGCACCACGCCTATCTCAGCGAACACATCAGCCCGTTCGACCCGGCCACGCGGCACACCCTGGAGCAGCTCGGAGGCGCCAGCGCACAGAGCTACGCGCAGCTTGAACAGATCGTCAACGGCCAGGCCTACATGATGTCGACGGTGGACTATTTCACCCTGATGACCTGGATCTTCGCCGGCCTGATCGTGCTGGTGTGGTTCGCCAGGCCGCCATTCACGGCCAAGGCCGGGCCTGCATCGGCGGGGCACTAGTCGCCCAGATGGATCGCGCCGCCTGGCGCGATCTGCGACCTCATGACGAGTGCACGATCCGCCCCAGCGTGCGCATGGCGCCCTCGGCGTTGTCGGTCCAGGGGCTGCCGTAGTTCAGGCGGATGCAATTGCCAAAGCGCCGGGTAGGCGAAAAGATCGGCCCGGGGGCGATGCTGATGCCCTGGGCCAGCGCTATCTGGAACAGCTTGAGCGAATCGACCTGCTCGGGCAGCTCCAGCCACAGAAAGTAGCCGCCTGCAGGCTGGCTGACCCGCGTCTGCGCCGGAAAGTGCCGGTCGATGGCGGCGAGCATCGCCGCCTGCTGCCCCTCGAGTGCGTAGCGCAATTTGCGCAGGTGCCGGTCGTAGCCGCCATGCTGGAGATAGTCGGCGATCGCGGCCTGGGCGGGCATCGAGGCGCACAACGAGGTCATCAGCTTGAGCCGTTCGATCTTGCGCGCGAAGCGGCCGGCGGCAACCCAGCCGACGCGGTAGCCAGGCGCCAGGCTCTTGGAAAACGATCCGCAGTGCATCACCAGCCCCTCGGTATCGAATGCCTTGGCAGGCTTGGGTGCTTGCTGCGCATAGTACAGCTCGGCGTACACGTCATCCTCGATCAGTGGCACCTGGTGGCGGCGCAGCAACTGGACCAGCTCCCGCTTGTTGTCCTCTGGCATGCTGGCGCCCACCGGGTTGTGGAACGTGGTCATGCACCACACGGCCTTGACCGGATGCTTGTCAAGGGTCTGGGCCAGCACGCCGAGGTCCATGCCTTGGCGCGGATGCACCGGAATCTCCACGGCCTTGAGCTTGAGCCGTTCGAGCACTTGCAGGCAGGCATAGAAGGCCGGCGCTTCGATCGCCACCAGATCGCCAGGCTCGGTCACGGCCTGCAGGCAGAGGTTCAGGGCCTCGAGGGCACCGTTGGTGATCAGCAGCTCTTCGATGGGCAGCATGAGCCCGCCGACCATGTAGCGCAGGGCGATCTGTCGACGCAGCTGCGGGTTGCCGGGCGACAGGTCGGTGACCACCATGCGCGGGTCCATGGTGCGGCTGGCGCTGGCCAGCGAGCGTGACAGGCGCTGCAGTGGAAACAGCGCGGGGCTGGGGAAGGCCGAACCGAAGGGTACGGTATTGGGGTCCTTGATCGAGTCGAGGATCGAAAACACCAGGTCGCTGACATCGACATCGGTGGACTCGCTCGCCGGCTCGAGCTGTCGCGGTTCGTTGAACTGTCGCGGCGCATGGGCGTTGACGAAATACCCGGAGCGGGGCCGCGCACGGATCAGCCCCCGGCGCTCCAGCAGGTAATAGGCCTGGAACACCGTGGACGGGCTCACGCCGTGGGTCTGGCTGGCATAGCGCACCGACGGTACGCGCTGGCCCGGGCCCAGCACACCGGAGCGGATCAGTTCGGCGATGTCATCGGCAAATTGTTCGTAGCGTTTCATCACGGCTCGGGCAAGAAGAGGTGGACAGACAGTGCCAGGGATTGGCTTGGCGATCATTCGTGCCTGTCCACTATGGGCTACAGGCTGTTTGCAGCACAGGCTCAGATTGCCTGGGAAACACCCTATCAGATGAGCGATGGCGGCACCCGTGACGACGGCCGCGCATCGGTTGCTCGACCGGTCCGCTCGAAACAGCCGATTGCACTCGCCGCTTGCGCCAGGGTCCACTGTCTATCCCTAACTTTCCAGGAGGTGGCCATGGAGCCGTGGTGGGAAACGGTCTTGCTGACGATGCAGGCCGAGTTCGCCGATATCACCGATGAACGCCAGTTGACGCAGATCACCGTGCGTTTGCTGATGGCGGCACTGTTGGGGGCGGTACTGGGTTTCGAGCGCGAAAGAAAAGGCAAGGCGGCTGGAGTGCGTACGCACATGCTGGTCTCGATGGGGGCCGCTCTGTTCGTGTTGGCGCCCGGCATGGCCGGGGCCGAAGAGGATGCGCTGAGCCGGGTGATCCAGGGTATTGTCGCGGGGATCGGGTTTCTGGGTGCGGGGACCATCCTCAAGGGCAACGGCATCGAGGTAGGTCACGTCAAGGGGCTGACCACCGCCGCCGGCCTGTGGATGACAGCCGCCATCGGGGTTGCCGCCGGCATGGGTCGCGAGGCCACGGCGTTGATCAGCACGCTGCTGGCCTTGCTGGTTCTCAATACCATGCCATGGGTGGTGGACA
>JAQZAY010000523.1 GCA_029239415.1 Pseudomonas sp.
TGCCAAGCGCAAGGAGCGCCCTCAGGATGATGACTTCCAGTTGAGCCAGGCGCTGAGCTTGCTCAAGGGCCTGAGCATCACCCGGAACAAGTGATGGCTTCGCTGCGGTGCCTGCTCTCGCTGTTTGGCTGGCTGTGCGCCGGCGTCGCTCTGGCGGCGCCGGTGCAGGCGGCCAAGGCGCCGCTGCCCAGGCATTACATGAGCGTTATCATCGACGACCTGGGGCAGAACCCCGAGCGCGACAACCGCGTGCTTGCACTGCCCGGCCCGGTGGCACTGGCAATCATGCCCGATACCCCGCACGCCAGCGACTTCGCCCGCCAGGGCCACCGGGCCGGCAAGACGGTCATCCTGCACATGCCCATGGACCCCGCCACCGGGCCCTACGCCTGGCATCCCGGCACCCCGTTGCCCGAGCTCGCGCGGCGCCTGGAGGCGGCCCTGGCCAAGGTGCCCCACGCGATCGGGATCAACAATCACATGGGCAGCCGCATGACCTCGCAGGTCGAGCCCATGGCCTGGCTGATGGCCGAATTGCAGCGCCGCCACCTGTTCTTCGTCGATAGCCGCACCAGCGCTGCCACCGTGGCGGCGGCCCGGGCGCAGGCCATTGGCCTGGCGCACGTCTCGCGGGATGTGTTTCTCGATGATGTGCGCACCCCCGAAGCGATTGCCGGGGCTGGCCCGCAGGCAGGGATCGGCCGTGCTGATCGGCCATCCCTACCCGCAAACCCTGGATGTGCTGGAACGCGAGATTCCTCGGCTGAAGCGCCTGGGCATCGAACTTGTCGCCCTGCCCCAGATGATCGCCGAACGCAGCAACCTGGCCATGCCCGCCCACGGCGAGCACGGCCTGTACCACAATCGCTGAAGGCCGTTGTCCGTCAGTCGAAAGGGATCAGATCATCCACTTGCTTGAGGCTCAGGTCGCCACGGTGAATGGCGATGCGCTCGCGTCCCGTCGCCGCCGCTTCCAGTTCGGCACGGCGCCCCAGCTTGCGCTGCGCCCACAGCTTGAGGTGGCCCTTGGCGAACGCTCGGCTGGCCGCCTGCTTGCTGGTGTAGTGGAAGTGGGCTTCCCATAACCCGCCGCCGCCAGGGGCGGTGCGAACCACCTGATAGACGTCAAGGTAATCATTGGCCGACAGCTGGCGCCGCGCACCGGCCCGCTGCACCGTGACCAGGCCGTGTTCGACCAGGTACCGAAGGTTGCTGCCGTTGGGATGCCGGGTAGACAGGTGCAGCGTGGTCAGCAGCTCCTCTCGGATGCCCCGCAAGCGCGTAACGCCCTGTTGCAACGATGCCAGCAACGTCCCGTCTTCGGCCGAAGTGGCCAGGGAGGCACGGGCCTGCTCGATCTTTTCGATGTGCCAATCGATGACCGAGGCCAGGCTGGCCGGCTCTTCAGAGGCCACGTAGCGCCGTGCCAGGATGCGCACCGCGTCGATCTCCTCCAGCAACCGTTGCGCTCGCTGCCGGGTCACCGCAAGGTCTTGGGAGGGCGGGAGCGCAACAGGCGGCGGCGTTTCGACCGGCGCCTCCACCCATTGGTCGCCCTCCTGGCGAAAGGTCTTGGCCCGTGCATGGCTGACCGGGTCACGCTGGAGCACCTGGGTCTGGCCGTCCACCGTGACTTCATCGGCCAGCGTGACGCGTCCGCCCCGGGTCCTGGCCAGGCGTCGCGGCACCTGCCGTGCGGGATATCCCGAAGGCACGGTGACCTGCGGCACGTTCCACTCCTGCTCACGCAACGCGGCACCCAGGGCGTGCTCCGCTGCGTCGGTGAGGGCATCGAGCTGCGCGCTGTAGCGCTTGAGCATCTCGGGCCTGATCACGGGCCCACCCACGCTCCTGAGGTAATCCACCATTGCGGCGGCGGCTTGATACTCCTCGATGATCTCGCCCAGGATCTCGATGCGCTCTGCCCTCGGGAGGTCGCTGGTGACCAGCTTGCCATGGCTGAAGCCTGCACTGAACAGGGCGTCCCCTGCCAGGTATTCCTTGTACAGCAGCAGCGTGCTGTCATCGACCGGGCTCAAGCGGTCGATGCACAATTCGGCCAGGTCGAAGAGCTGCTTGAAGCGCAAGTCGATGGTGGTGAAGCCGCGGTTCTGGATAACGGCGTCAATGGACGTGGTCTTGTGCTCATAACGCACCGTGTCATCGTCGCGGGTGCGTACCAGATAATCGTCAAAGGTTTCCCAGACTCGCAGGGTGCGCTCCTGAGCTTGCACCAGGTCGGTCAGCTTGGTCGTGAACAGCTCGTACCACTGCGTCTGGAAGAAGCCTTCAGGGCGTACCGCTAGCTTGGCGCCCAGGCGCTCCAGCTCGGAATAGTCCAGCAGCCCAGAGGTGATGTTGTTGATCAGCACGCTGTTGTTGATGATGCGCTCGCGGTAGACGCTACGACGCTGCAGCAGCACATCGTTGAGGCGCAGGCCGTTGAACTTCGGTTCGAGCAGGCGGTCGAGCAGCCGGTCGGTCCTGCTATCGACTTCCACGATCCGCTCCAGCGTACGCAACACCACCTCATTGGCCTGTGCCAGACTGGCCCGCGCCTTGTCGACTTCACCATCCAATCGCAGCCATGCCTGGTTCTGCTCTGCGGTTCGCTGCTCGGCGGGCAGAGCCTCCAGGGCCTGGAGCTGGCCTTCGAGCGAGGACAGCGTCTGGCGCAGCTGTCCGACCTTTGCCTGGCTCTGGGTATACAGCGCGGTGGCCTTGTTGCCCTGTTCGACCAGTTTGTCGATCTGTGTTTGCAGGGCCTCCATCTCGGCCCGGTTGGCACGACGGATATCCGCGGCTTTCTTGGGCGCGCCGCCCGACAACCTGAGGTCGAGGCGCCACTCGCCCTCTCGGTAGCGAAGGTAGCAACCGGTCTCGCCATCAGGACCGATGATGCGTGCACCGTCCGCACCCAGGCTGACCTCGAAGGGATGCTCATCCAGGCGCACGTAGTAGCGGTTGTTCACCTCGTATAGCCCGCGGATCCAGCCTTGTGTTTCCAA
>JAQZAY010000103.1 GCA_029239415.1 Pseudomonas sp.
TTAAAGCGTGACCCAAACGTTTAGGAGTTAATCAATTATGGCTGTTCAGCAGAACAAAAAATCCCGCTCTGCCCGTGACATGCGCCGTTCGCACGACGCCCTGTCGGAAAACGCGCTGTCGGTAGAGAAAAGCACCGGTGAAGTTCACCTGCGTCACCACGTATCGCCAGAAGGCGTATACCGTGGTCGCAAAGTGATCGACAAGGGCGCTGACGAGTAATCCTTGTCCGCTCAGATCATCGCGATCGACGCAATGGGCGGGGACTTCGGTCCCCGCAGCATTGTCCAGGCGAGTATCGCCTGCCTCTCGGCTACACCCTCGCTCCACCTGACCCTCGTCGGTCAACCCTCCCTGCTTGAATCCCTCGTCGCTGGCCAGTCGGCAGCGGATCGCGCTCGCCTGCACATCGTTGCGGCCAGTGAAGTGATCGGCATGGACGAGCGTCCCTCCCAGGCATTGCGTGGCAAG
The DNA here is from genome assembly GCA_029239415.1 of Pseudomonas sp. Next base: position 470 of record JAQZAY010000103.1, read on the forward strand.
CCCGATTCGTCGATGCGCGTGGCCCTGGAGCTGGTGCGCGACGGCAAGGCCCAGGCCTGCGTGAGTGCCGGCAATACCGGTGCGCTGATGGCCTTGTCGCGCCTGGTGCTCAAGACCTTGCCAGGCATCGACCGGCCAGCGATGGTCGCGGCCATCCCGACCGAATCCGGCTATTGCCAGTTGCTCGACCTGGGCGCCAATGTCGACTGCACCGCCGAGCATCTGTACCAGTTCGCCGTCATGGGCTCGGTGGCCGCCCAGGCGCTGGGGGTCAGTCGGCCGCGGGTGGCGTTGCTCAACGTCGGCACCGAGGACATCAAGGGCAACCAGCAGGTCAAGCTCGCCGCGGGCCTGCTGCAAAATGCCCGTGGGCTGAACTACACTGGCTTCGTCGAAGGCGACGGGCTGTACCGGGGCGAGGCCGACGTGGTGGTGTGCGACGGTTTTGTCGGCAATATCCTGCTCAAGTCCAGCGAAGGCCTCGCCACCATGATCAGTGCACGCATCGAGGCCTTGTTCAGGGGCGGGCTGTTGGCCCGTGCCGCGGGCGCCATGGCCATGCCGCTGCTCAAGCGGCTGCAGGCCGACCTGGCGCCCGCGCGGCACAATGGGGCGAGCTTGCTGGGCTTGCAGGGGATCGTCATCAAGAGCCATGGCTCCGCCGGCGTCCAGGGCTTGCAGAGCGCCATCCAGCGCGCCCTGATCGAGATCCAGGAAAACCTGCCGCAGCGCCTGCACGGGCGTCTCGAGGACCTGTTGCCTTAGGTCTGGTGGCGTGGAAATGGTTAAATGTGACCCGTTCGTCCGTGTTCTCATCATAGTTTTCAGATTTCGCGTCCGGCCGCTGGCTGGGCGCGCCGTATTGGACCCAAAGATCATTAGGGGCTTGTTCAATGTCTGCATCCCTCGCATTCGTCTTTCCCGGTCAAGGTTCCCAGTCGCTGGGCATGCTCGCCGAGCTCGGTGCCCAGCATCCGCTGGTCATCGAAACCTTCAAGGAAGCTTCCGAGGCCTTGGGCTATGACCTCTGGGCACTGATCCAGGACGGCCCGGAAGAGCAACTCAATCAAACCGACAAGACCCAGCCGGCCATCCTGACCGCTTCCATCGCCCTGTGGCGCTTGTGGCTGGCGCAGGGTGGTGCGCAGCCGGCGTTCGTCTCCGGCCACAGCCTGGGCGAGTACAGCGCCCTGGTTGCCGCAGGCAGCCTGACGCTCAAGGACGCCGTTCGCCTGGTCGAGCGCCGTGGCCAGCTGATGCAGGAAGCCGTACCGGCCGGGCAGGGCGCCATGGCGGCGATCCTGGGCCTGGAAGACGCCGTCGTGGTCGCCATCTGCACTGAAGCGGCGCAGGGCGAAGTGGTCAGTGCGGTCAATTTCAACTCGCCAGGCCAGGTCGTGATCGCCGGAGCCAAGGCCGCTGTCGAGCGCGCCATGGAAGCCTGCAAGGCTCAGGGCGCCAAGCGTGCGCTGCCGCTGCCGGTCAGCGTGCCGTCGCACTGCGAGCTGATGCGCCCGGCCGCCGAGCGCTTTGCCGAATCGGTCAATGCCATCGACTGGCAGGCACCGCAGATTCCCGTGGTGCAGAATGTCAGCGCCGCCGTCCCGGCCGGCCTCGACACGCTCAAGCGCGATTTGCTCGAGCAGCTGTACAAGCCGGTGCGCTGGGTCGAGTGCGTGCAGACCCTGGCCGCGCAAGGTGCGGTGCAGCTGGTCGAGTGTGGTCCAGGCAAGGTTCTTGCTGGCCTGAACAAGCGTTGCGCCGAGGGCGTGACCACCTACAACCTCAATACCCCTGACGCCTTCGCCGCCACTGCCGCGGCGCTGGCCTGAAATTGGAGATGCTTGCATGAGCCTGCAAGGTAAAGTTGCACTGGTTACCGGTGCCAGCCGTGGCATCGGCCAGGCCATTGCCCTGGAACTGGGTCGCCTGGGCGCCACTGTCATCGGCACCGCTACCTCCGCCTCGGGCGCCGAGCGCATCGCCGCGACCCTCAAGGAGCACGGCATTGCCGGCACCGGCCTGGAGCTGAACGTCACCAGCGCAGAATCGGTCGCTGCCACCCTGGCAACCATCCAGGAGCAGTTCGGTGCGCCGGCTATCCTGGTCAACAATGCCGGCATCACCCGCGACAACCTCATGCTGCGCATGAAGGACGACGAGTGGTTCGACGTGGTCGACACCAACCTCAACAGCCTGTATCGCCTGTCCAAGGCGGTCCTGCGCGGCATGACCAAGGCCCGTTGGGGTCGTATCATCAGCATCGGTTCGGTGGTGGGTGCCATGGGCAACGTTGGCCAGGTCAACTATGCTGCTGCCAAGGCAGGCCTGGAGGGCTTCAGCCGCGCCCTGGCGCGTGAAGTCGGCTCGCGCGGCATCACCGTGAACTCGGTTACCCCGGGCTTCATCGACACCGACATGACCCGCGAATTGCCCGAGGCGCAGCGCGAGGGCCTGCTGACCCAGATTCCCCTGGGGCGCCTGGGTCAGGCAGAGGAAATCGCCAAGGTCGTCGCCTTCCTGGCGTCCGATGGCGCAGCCTACGTGACCGGTGCCACCGTACCGGTCAATGGCGGGATGTACATGTAACCTTGCAACCGAATGTGACGGTTTGCTTCAAAAAAGAGTCATACTCGAAGCCTAAAATCCGTTATAAAGCTGCAATCAGATTCCCGGCAGAGGGTAGGTGTCAGGTTCGAAGGCGCGTTATGCTTGAAAAGCAGGCGCCTTTCTATAAACTTGCACACCGGCCAGCTGCCCGACATATGTCCTTTAGGAGTGAAACTAGGTATGAGCAACATCGAAGAGCGCGTCAAGAAAATCGTTGCCGAGCAACTGGGCGTGAAGGAAGAAGAAGTGAAGAACGAATCTTCCTTCGTCGAAGACCTGGGTGCTGATTCGCTTGACACCGTTGAGCTGGTGATGGCTCTGGAAGAGGAATTCGAAACCGAGATTCCTGACGAAGAAGCCGAGAAGATCACTACCGTTCAAGCAGCAATCGACTACGTCAACGCCCACCAGGCGTAAGACGTTTGTAGTCGTCGTTTCTTGACGGGAAAAACCGCACTGCCGTGACTGGCGTGCGGTTTTTTCTTTGCAAGAACCGTCGTCAATGGAATAAGGAGAGAACTGTGTCGCGTAGACGCGTCGTGGTCACCGGTATGGGTATGCTGTCGCCACTGGGTACGGACGTACCGAGCAGTTGGCAAGGCATTCTGGCTGGCCGCAGTGGCATCGGTCTGATCGAGCATACGGACCTTTCTGCCTACTCCACCCGTTTTGGCGGCTCGGTGAAAGGCTTCGACGTCGAACAGTACCTGGCGGCGAAGGAAGCCCGCAAGCTTGACCTGTTCATTCAGTACGGCCTGGCGGCCGGTTTCCAGGCGGTGCGCAATGCCGGGCTGGAAGTCACCGACGCCAACCGCGAGCGCATCGGCGTGGCCATGGGCTCGGGTATCGGTGGCCTGACCAACATCGAGGAAACCAGCCGGACCTTGCATGACCAGGGCCCGCGACGAATCTCGCCCTTCTTCGTGCCGGGTTCGATCATCAACATGATTTCCGGCTTCCTGTCGATCCATCTGGGCGTGCAGGGGCCGAACTACGCCATCGCCACGGCCTGCACCACGGGCACCCATTGCATCGGCATGGCCGCGCGCAACATCGCGTTCGGTGAAGCCGACGTGATGATCGCCGGTGGCGCCGAGATGGCCGCCTGTGGCCTGGGCATGGGCGGTTTTGGTGCCTCCCGCGCGCTGTCCACGCGCAACGACGAGCCAAGCCGTGCCAGCCGTCCCTGGGACAAGGGGCGTGACGGTTTCGTGCTGTCCGACGGGGCCGGCGCCCTGGTGCTCGAGGAGCTCGAGCACGCCAAGGCCCGCGGCGCCACCATCCACGCCGAGCTGGTCGGTTTCGGCATGAGCGGTGACGCCTATCACATGACCTCGCCGCCCGAAGACGGCGCAGGCGCGGCGCGCTGCATGGCCAATGCCTTGCGCGATGCCAGCCTGAATCCCGAGCAGGTCAGCTATATCAATGCCCACGGCACATCGACGCCGGCGGGCGACCTGGCCGAGGCTTCGGCGATCAAGCGGGTGTTCGGCGATCATGCCTACGAGCTGGCGATCAGCTCCACCAAGTCGATGACCGGCCACCTGCTGGGTGCCGCTGGAGCGGTCGAGGCGATCTTCAGCGTACTGTCGATCAACAGCCAGGTGGCGCCTGCGACCATCAACCTCGACGAGCCGGACGAGGGCTGCGACCTGGACTTCGTGCCTCACCAGGCGCGCAACATGCCGATCGACGTCGTGCTATCGAACTCGTTCGGCTTTGGCGGTACCAATGGTTCGCTGGTGTTCCGCCGGTTCGCCGGCTGATGCACAGCTGGATCGATGGCCAGCCCGCGACTGCGGTCAACCTGCAGAATCGCGCGCTGGCGTACGGCGATGGTCTTTTCGAGACCATCGCCGTACGCTCGGGGCGTCCCGCCTTGCTGGAATACCACCTCGCCCGCCTGGCGCTGGGTTGCCAGCGCCTGGGGATCGAGGTCGATGCCGCATTGGTGCGTGACGAAGTCCGCCGCTATGCAAGCCAGCTGGGCGAAGGCGTGGCCAAGCTGATCCTGGCCCGCGGCGACAGCCAGCGCGGCTACGCGCCAGACGTCGCAGCCGTGCCACGGCGCATTCTCCAGGGTGGCCCGCTGCCTGCCTACCCCGAGCGCAACGCCGCGCACGGAGTGCGTCTGTTCGCCTGTCGCACCCGTCTTGCGGAACAACCGCTGCTGGCCGGGCTCAAACACCTCAATCGCCTGGAGCAGGTGCTGGCCCGGGCCGAATGGCAGGACACCGAGCATGCCGAAGGACTGATGTGCGATACCCAGGGGCGAGTGGTCGAGGGGGTCTACAGCAACCTGTTCATGGTGCGCGACGGGCAGTTGCTGACCGCCGATCTAAGCCGCTGCGGCGTGGCTGGCGTCATGCGCGCTGTCTTGATCGAGCACGCTCGCGCAGTGGGTGTCGCGCTGCAGGTGCGTGACCTGGCACTCGACGACCTTGAGCAGGCGGACGAAGTCTTTGTCTGCAACAGTGTCTACGGGATATGGCCAGTTACAGGTTTCGCGTCGCTGAACTGGCCGGCGGGACCGCTCACCCGTAAACTGCAGGCCGTTGCCCGTACGCTACTGGATGCCTGATTCGTGAGACGTAAATTCTTGCTGCTGCTGGAGATGGGGTTGGTTCTGGCCGGGCTGGCGTTTGGATGGTCAGCCTGGAAACTGAACTCGGCCCTTGAGCAGCCGCTGCAGGTGACCCAAGAGCGCCTGCTGGATGTGCCGACCGGCACCAACCCGAATCGGATGTTCTACCGCATGGAAGGCGAGGGCCTGCTCAAGGATGCCTTCTGGCTCCGCCTGTACTGGCGCTTCAACATGATCAACGTACCATTGCACACTGGGGAGTATCGTCTCACCCCTGGCATGACTGTCGAAGACCTGTTCGACGTCTGGCGCCGTGGCGAGGTCGTGCAGTACAGCCTGACGCTGGTCGAAGGCTGGACCTTCCGTCAGGTACGCATGGCGTTGGCCAAGCACGAGAAGGTCAAGCAGACCCTCGAAGGCTTGAGCGATACCGAGGTCATGGAGCGTCTTGGCCACAGCGGCGTATTCCCCGAAGGCCGCTTCTTCCCCGACACTTACCGTTTCGTGCGGGGCATGAGCGATGTCGAGCTGCTGCAGCAGGCCTACATGCGCCTGGACGAGGTGCTGGCCCAGGAATGGGCCCAGCGAAGCACCGACCTGCCGTATCGTGATCCCTACCAGGCGTTGATCATGGCCTCGCTCGTGGAAAAGGAAACGGGCGTGCCCCAGGAGCGCGGTGAGATTGCTGGCGTATTCATTCGCCGCCTGCGCCTGGGCATGATGTTGCAGACCGACCCGACAGTCATCTACGGCATGGGCGAGCGTTACAACGGCAGGATCACCCGGGCCGACCTGCGCGAGCCGACACCCTATAACACCTATACCAACGCCGGCCTGCCGCCGACACCGATCGCCATGGTCGGACGCGAGGCCATTCATGCAGCGCTGAACCCGACAACCGGCTCAAGCCTGTACTTTGTCGCGAAAGGCGATGGCAGCCACATTTTCTCGGACGACCTGGATGCCCATAATTCGGCGGTGCGCGAGTACCAGCTCAAGCGACGCGCTGGTTACCGTTCCAGTCCGGCGCCGTTGATGCAGCCGGGGGGCGACGAGGAGGCAGCTCCTGCCGAGGCGCCATCCGACAGCAACGAGCCGCTGCCTGAGGCGAGCCCCTCGCCCGAAGCCGCCCCCGCGCCAGAGCCAGACCCAGCCCCCGAGTCCGGCCAGGCCCCCGAGCCTGTAGACCCGGCGCCGAGCCCTCAAGCCGCGCCGCAATGACTCCTATGCAAGGAATACCTGTGAGCGGTTTGTTCATCACCCTGGAAGGCCCCGAAGGCGCGGGCAAGAGCACCAACCGAGACTACCTGGCGGCGCGCCTGCGCGAGCAGGGACTCGATGTGGTGCTCACGCGCGAGCCGGGCGGTACGCCGCTGGCCGAGCGCATTCGCGAGCTGCTGCTGGCTCCCAGCGACGAAACCATGCATTCCGACACCGAGCTGTTGCTCATGTTCGCCGCCCGCGCGCAACACCTGGCCCGGGTCATCCGCCCGGCCCTCGCACGTGGCGCCGTAGTGCTGTGCGACCGCTTCACCGATGCCACGTACGCTTACCAGGGCGGCGGCCGGGGCGTGTCGATCGACCGCATCGCTACGCTCGAGACGTTTGTCCAGGGCGGCCTGCGCCCAGACCTTACCCTGGTGTTCGACCTGCCGGTGGAAATCGGCCTGGCCCGCGCTGCGGCCCGCGGCCGTCTCGACCGCTTCGAACAGGAGGGCCTGGCTTTCTTCGAGGCCGTGCGCCAGGCTTATCTGCAGCGCGCTGGCCGCGAACCACAGCGCTACCGCCTGCTGGATGCCGCGCAATCGCTCGAGGCCGTGCAAGCCGCCATCGATGGGTTGCTCCCGGCCATCGTGGAGCGCTGCCGTGGCTGAGGCCTTTCCCTGGCAGCAAGCGCTCTGGCAGCAACTGGCCGGGCGCAGCCAGCACGCCCATGCCTATCTTCTGCACGGTCCACAAGGGACAGGCAAGCGCGCGCTCGCCGAGCGCCTGATGGCTCGTCTGCTGTGCAAGGGGGCGCAAGGCGCGGATGCCTGTGGCCAATGCAAGTCTTGCCTGCTACTGAAGGCGGGAAGCCACCCGGACAACTTTGTCCTGGAACCGGAGGAGGCTGACAAGCCGATCAAGGTCGACCAGGTGCGCGAACTGGTGTCCTTCGTGGTTCAGACCGCGCAGATGGGTGGACGCAAGGTCGTGCTGATCGAGCCCGCCGAGGCGATGAACATCAACGCGTCCAACGCCTTGCTCAAGAGCCTTGAAGAGCCCTCCGGCGACACGGTGTTGCTGCTGGTCAGCCACCAGCCGAGCCGCCTGCTGCCAACCATCAAGAGTCGCTGCCAGCAGGTGGCATGTCCTCAACCCAGCCTTGCCCAGAGCCAGTCCTGGCTGACCTCGGCCCTGCCTTCATGCAGTGAGGACGAGCGCAGCGAACTGCTCAGCCTGGCCGCAGGTTCGCCATTGCTGGCGGTCAAGCTGCAGGAGCAGGGTGTCCGCGAGCAACGGGCGCTGGTTACCGAAGGGGTCAAGAAGCTGCTCAAGCAGCAGCAGTCGCCCAGCCAGCTGGCCGAAGCGTGGAGCGGTGTTCCCCTGCTGCTGCTGTTCGACTGGTTCTGCGACTGGTCGCACCTGATCCTGCGTTATCAGTTGACCCAGGACGAGCAGGGTTTAGGCTTGAGCGACATGCGCAAGGTGGTCCAGTACCTGGCCCAGAAAAGCCGCCAGGACAAGGTCCTGGCCATTCAGGAATGGGTGCTTGCCCAGCGCCAGAAGGTGCTGGGCAAGGCCAACCTGAACCGTGTCCTGCTGCTCGAGGCCCTGCTGGCCTCCTGGGCCCAGTTGCCGGGCTCGCGTTGAGTCCGGTCATTCTCCACTTTCAACACGTGCCGTAAGCCCATGCTTGTAGATTCCCATTGCCACCTCGACCGTCTTGACCTGAGCGCCCACCAGGGCTCGCTCGATGCCGCGCTGCAGGCAGCCCGCGCGCGCGGCGTCGGGCATTTTCTCTGCATTGGCGTCAGCGCCGAGAATGCCGGCGCGGTCAAGGCCCTGAGCGAACGCTATGCCGATGTCGACTGCTCGGTAGGCGTGCATCCGCTGGACCTGGCGCCAGGCGAGGCCCCAGCGCTGGAGTGGCTGCTGCAGGAGTTGTCCCATCCGCATGTGGTGGCCATTGGCGAGACCGGCCTTGACTACCACTACGAGCCGGAAGCCGCCGAGCTGCAACAGGCCTCGTTCCGCCTGCACCTGGAGGCCTCGCGCATCACTGGCAAGCCGGTGATCGTGCACACGCGCGCCGCGCGGGCCGATACCCTGGCGCTGCTGCGCGAGGCGAGCCTGCCCCAGGCGGGGGTGCTGCATTGCTTCACCGAAGACTGGGACATGGCCAAGGCCGCGCTCGACCTGGGCTACTACATTTCCCTTTCGGGCATCGTGACCTTCCGTAACGCCGAGGCGTTGCGTGATGTGGCGCGTCAGGTTCCTGCAGACCGCCTGCTGGTTGAAACCGATTCGCCTTACCTGGCGCCCATTCCCTACCGAGGCAAGCCCAACCTGCCCGAATACGTACGCGAAGTGGCGGAGTTCGTAGCCCTGGTACGTGGCGAGCGCTACGAACAGCTGGCCGAGCAGACCACCGCCAACTTCAAGCGTCTGTTCCCGTTGGCGCGGGTGAGCTCCCAAGCTTCTCGGTAATGCGCACCAGCGCCGCCAGCGACTGCACCTGCATCTTGCGCATGGCGTTTGCTCGGCGAACCTTCACGGTGATTTCACTCAGGTTCAGCCGGGACGCGATCTGCTTGTTCAGCAGGCCCTGCACTACCAGTCGTACCACCTCGCGCTCTCCTTCGCTCAGGGACATCCAGCGGCCCCGTATTTCGGCGGTCGCCGCATCGCGCTCGCGGCGTTCGCGGTCCTGCTCAAGCCCTTGCTGGATGGCATCCAGCAGATCCTGATCGCGAAACGGCTTGGTCAGGAACTCGATCGCGCCGCGCTTGATGGCGGTCACGCCCATGGCGATATCGCCGTGCCCGGTGATGAAGACTACCGGCAGGTCGATGCCCCTTCCTGGCATCTGGCGATGGAAATCCATGCCGCTTTGCTCAGGCATGCGAACGTCCAGTACCAGGCAGCCGGGCGCATTCTCGATCGGCGTCGCAAGAAACTCACGCGTAGAAGCGAACGCGCGTACCGTCAGCCCGACCGAAGCCAGCAGGTCTTCCAGTGCGGCGCGCATGGAACTGTCGTCATCGATCAGGTAGACGACAGGCTGTGCGGGTGGGGCGAATGGGGTTGTCATGAGGGGCCTCGTCCTGGGTGGGCACGCTGAACCAGAAAAGCGCGCCCGCGCTTTCATTCGATTCCGCCGAGATATGACCGCCGTTGGCTTCAACGATCGTTCGGCTGATGCTCAGGCCGACGCCAATGCCTTGCGCCTTGGTTGTCCAGAAAGCCTCGAACAGGCGGTCATGGACGCCTTCGGCCAATCCTGTTCCCGAGTCGCGAACGCTGAACACGATCATGGCAGCTTCGCAGGTCGAGCTCAGCCTGATGGTCCGCCTGGCGGGAGGAGCAGGCGCTGTGGCCTCGATCGCATTGAGCAGCAGGTTGCCTATCACCTGCTGCACCTGCACCCGGTCAGCCAGCGCCATGGGCAGCCCTGGAGCGAGGTCGACCTCAAGAACAATCCCCGTTCGTGCCATTTCATCCTGTGAAAGGGCGATGACCTCCCTGGCTGCTTCGTTGAAGTCAAACGCCTGGCGCTGCGGCGGTTCGCCCTTGGTGAGACTGCGCACTCGCGCAATGATGTCGCCGGCACGTGTTGCATCGGCAAGGATGCGTTGCAGTGCCTCGCGCGCCTTGTCCACGTTCGGGGGTTCTTGTCCCAACCAGCGCTGGCAGGCATTACCGCTGGTCACGATGGCAGCCAGCGGCTGATTGACCTCGTGAGCGATCGAGGTGGTCAGGCCTTCGAGGCTCTTGACTCGGGCAATGCGCAGAAGGCGCGCCTGCGCATCATGGGCGGCAGCACGGGCGGCCTCCATCTTGAGCACAAGATGAGCGGTAATGAGGATCGAAACGATGCTGATGGTCATGTTGACCAGGCCGGCACGGTAATCGCCTTGAACGGTGATGGCGAAGCTGAGCAGCGTGATTGCAGTGCAGGCGCCGCTCAACGCCATGAGCGCCTTGCGGCTTAGAATCGGTGCCGCCGTCAGTATTACGCCAGCGTAGAACACCGACACCGCGATTTCATAGCTTGTCGCGCTGTCGAGGCTAAAGATCACGCCCATGACGGCCAGCATCAGGACGAGTCGAAGCGCTCGTCTGCGGGGAGAGATCATGGGCGTGAGTTGCCTGTTCATCGGGTGCGTGGTTCCAGTGCTCCATTGCAAGGCTATCATGGGACGGCTCTATCGAGTCTCC
>JAQZAY010000104.1 GCA_029239415.1 Pseudomonas sp.
CAGCCTGACCGGCGGCTCCAACCGCATCGTCGAGCACCTGTCGAACGGCAAGCTCTGGCAGTGGGTGAACTGGCCGGCGATCAAGCGGGTGCTGGTGCATCTCATCAACCCCTGAACGCAGCACGCCGCAGTGATACCGGTCATCGCCATGCAGGAGCGGCCCCTGCCGGAGCGCCGGACCGACCGCGATTGGGCCCGCCGGGCCCATGAAATCAGCGCACCCCCTGTGTCAGGTGCCTGCACCGATGCCGCCCGACTGGATCGAAAAGGCGTCAGTCTGTCAGATCGGCAGCAGGCACAGGCGGTGAGTGTCTGCCCGCCGCCTTGGTGCCGCGATCGCGGGTATGCACAGGTCATTGTGGGCCTTTCAGGCCCAATCGCGGCACGGGGGCGCTCCTACAGGGGGGCTAGGCTGACAGATCAAGAAATAGAGAAAGACAAGGGCCCCTCAAAAAAAGGGGGAGCCCTCACGCCGTCTTTACAGCTTGAAGCGTCGCACCAGTTCGTTGAAGGACACCGCCAGGCGCGAGAGGTCCTGCGCCGAGGCGCTGGTCTGCTGCGCACCCGTCGCCGTCTGGGTCGACAGGTCCTGGATGTTGAGCAGGTTGCGGTCCACTTCACGGGCCACGTTGGCCTGCTCCTCGCACGCGCTGGCGATCACCAGGTTGCGGTCGTTGATCTGGCCGATGCCGACCGCGATCTGCTCCAGCGCATCGCCCGTGGCGCGGGCCAGCGTCTGGGTGGTGGCCACCAGGGTCTGGCTCTTGCCCATGGCCACTACGGCCTGGTCGGAGCTGGCCTGGACCGCGTTGATCATGCCTTCGATCTCGCCGGTGGACGCCTGGGTGCGTGCCGCCAGTGCCCGGACTTCGTCGGCCACCACCGCAAAACCACGACCCTGCTCGCCCGCGCGGGCGGCTTCGATGGCGGCGTTGAGCGCCAGCAGGTTGGTCTGCTCGGCGATGCCGCGGATCACGTCCAACACCTTGCCGATGTCACGCAGCTGCGTGGCCAGTTGCTCGACGATGGTGGTCGAGGTGTCGATCTCGCGCGTGGCGTCATCGACCGCCGAGACGGCGTGACGGGCCTGGCCCAGGCCTTCGCCGGCCTGGGCGCTGGCGCCCCGCGAGGCTTCGGAGGTGGACATGGCGTTACGGGCGACTTCCTCGACCGCCGAGGTCATTTCGGTGACCGCCGTGGCCGCCTGCTGGATCTCGTCGTTCTGGCGCAGCAAGCCGCGGCTGCTGTCCTCGGTCACCGCGTTGAGCTCTTCGGCCGCCGAGGCCAGTTGATTGGACGCGTCGGCGATCTGCTGGATAGTGCTCTTCAGACTCTGCTGCATGTCGCCCAGGGCGTTGAGCAACTGGCCGGTCTCGTCGGCGGCCTCGCTGCGGACCTGTTGCGTCAGGTCGCCGCGAGCGATGGCCTGGGCGCTGACCACCGCCTGGGCGATGGGACGGCTGATCAGGCGGCTGATGAACAGGCCGAGTAGCATGGCCGCGATGAAGGCCAGGGCGATACCGATGTACAGCACCGTGGTCGCCGAGCGCTCGGTGACGCTGGCTTGTTGTCCACCCTCGGCGATCTGACGGTTGTTCGACTCGACTATCACGGTGAGTTCGTCGAGGATGGTTCGGTAGCTCTGTTGAACGTCAGTGCCGATGATGCTCTGAGCAGTGTCGACATTGCCTGCCTGCAACGCGGCGAGCACGCGCTGGATCTGCGCTTGATAGGCCGGCCAGTCGCGCTCCATGCGGTCGCCAGCGGCACGTTCGTCGTCCGCCAGGGGGGTGGTACGATACAAGGCGAAGGCCTTTTCGCTATCGGCCCGGTTGGCATCCATGCTCTGAATAAGCTGATCACGGCTCGCCTGCGGCGCGTTGGACGCGACGGCGTTGATCAGTGCATACAAATCTCTTTGCTGCGCAATGGCCTTGCTCTCGGCCTCGGCGGTCTTGGACACCGATACCAGGTTGTTGGCGAAGACCGACCTGAGGCTTTCCGACAATTGGGAAATGCCGCGACTGCCGAGCACGCCCACCACGAGGGTGATGAGCGCGCACAGGCCAAAGGCGGCGATCAGTTTGGTAGAGAGTTTTGCATCGCGTAGCCAGTGCATGGAGGCATCCAGAAAAAGGGACCGAAAGAGAACGAGGCGCCACGGGTCAGAAAAACCCAGACATTCGCTCGGTTATCGGTCGTGCGCGACAGGCCTTGAGCGAAACGCGCACTTATTTTTCGTGCAGGGGGCCTCGTTCATCAGGTGGCCTCCCTCTGGGCTGCCCAGGCAGATCACGGCGCTGAGCGCGAGCGCTCGGTCGACGAGGCACGCCCGGTCCGACCCGGCCACATCGCCCGCATCACCCCATCCCGCCGGACCAGCGCGTGCATCAGCGCGGCGCCCACGTGCACCAGGATCGTGGCGAACAGCAGATAGCCGGCCCAGCCATGGGCCTGGCGCAACACGGCATACAGCCGCAGGTCGTGCGGGGCGATCGCCGGCAGCCCCAGAGGCCGTGGATAATCGCCCGCCGAGAGCATCGCCCAGCCCAGCAGCGGCATGCCCAGCATCAAGGCGTACAAGGCCAGGTGCGAGGCCCCGGCCGCCCAGCGCTGCAACGGCGGCAGGTCGCGTGGCAGGGGCGGGTGCGGCAGGCTCAGGCGCAGCACGAGGCGCAGGACCACCAGCACCAGCAGCGCCAGCCCGGTGGCCTTGTGCAGCGTGACCAGGGTCGGGTGCCAGGGCGACAGGTTGCCGACCATGTTCACGCCGATGAACAGCATCGCCAGGATCAGCACGGCCATCAGCCAATGCACCGCTCGGCTCAGCGGATGAAAGGTGCTGGGGGTCATGGGCGTGCTCCTGTCTCGAGGCGTTCGCGGCTGCGGCGATTGAAGGATTCGGCGTAGGCGGCCGAGCGGGCCGCGAGGATCGGATCGTCGGACGGTGCGATACCGGTCGGCAGGATCAAGGGGTCGAAGTTGAGGTCGCGGCAGGCACCGTGTTCGGGCGCCTCGACCTGGTCGATGACCACGGTGCCGGCTTCGACCGTGCGCCGTTGCGCCGGCCAGGCCTGGGCCGGGTCGTCGATGGCATCGCCAGGCTCGGCCAGGGTGAGGCGCAAGGTCCAGCGCAGCGGGCCCTGCTTCACGCGGGCCTGGAGGTCGTGTTGCAGGTAGTCCGGGTCGGCGATGCCCGTGGGCAGCGCCTGAAACGGCATCTGCGGTTCGAGGCGCCAGCGCACCGGCTGCACCGCCCCTTGGTCGTTGATCAGGCGAAACGCATTGATGCTGTTGTAGGCGGTATTGGCGAAGCTGTCGCTGGGCGTGTACTGGGCCGCCCACTGGCGAAACGCGGCGCTTTCCGGGTGCGCTTGGGCGAAGGCCTTCTGCCGTGCCGGGTCGGGCTTGCCGGTGGTCGGGTCCGGTGTGTTCGCCAGCACCTGGTCGTAGAAGCCTTCCACGCTGTTGACGGCCAGCACCGGCGGGTTGTTCATGCCTGTGCGCCAGCGCTGCCCGTCGTCGGTGCTCAGTTGCAGGGCCAGGCTGCGCGTCGGTACGACGGCATCGGCGACATGGGGGTTGGCGCCACCGAGGGCGAAGCGGCCGATGACCGGCACGTGCGGTTGGCTGAAGACACGGGCGCGCGACAGCGAAGCGGCGAGCCCGGTGCTTTCGAAGTACCCGCTGACGCACAGGCCCTTGGCGTGGTTCTTGCGGTACCCCGGGTGATGCCCGGCCTGGGCCTCGAAGGTGTCGATGATGCGCTGCGGGGTCAGCGCCGGGGTGTCGATCCAGCCGGCGGCATAGGCGAAGCCGGCACCGGCCGAGGCCAGCAGCGCGGCGATGCCGAGCAGACGGAGGGCTTTGCGGCGCCCGTGCAGGGGAGGGGTCATGCGCAGGTTCTCGTGAGGGGACAGCGGGTACGACGCACGAGGAAAAATTCTATTCCCGAGGGAATGCTTTCGTTCGCCAGACGTCTGTTGTCAGTCTTTTCTGTCCGAGCCTCGAACCCGAACATGCATGACCTGGATGAACGTCAATGGCGCGACCTGCTCAACAGCCTGCGTCGCTTCGCGCTGTGGCTGGCTCGCGATACCAGCAGCGCCGACGACCTGGTGCAGGCGACCCTGGAGCGTGCCCTGAGCCGAGGCGCTCAGCAACGGGAGCGCGAGGGCCTGCGGCCGTGGTTGTTCACCATCCTGTATCGCCTGTTCTTGGACGGCAAGCGCCGGGAGAAACGGCACGCCCGCTGGCTGGGTTGGATCGGCCTGAGCACCGCCAGCGAGGCGTCGCGCCATGATGCGACCGAATCCAGCGTCTTCGCCCAGGCCGACCTGCAGGCCTTCGCCCGCTTGCCGGAGCAGCAGCGCGCCTTGCTGTTGCTGGTCAGCGTCGAGGGCTTGAGCTACAAGGAGGTCGCCCAGACCCTGGGCATCCCGATCGGCACGGTGATGTCGCGGCTGTCCCGTGCCCGTGCGGCGCTGCGCGAACTGACCGAAGAAACGCCTGCGCCGGTGGCGTTGCGGAGACTCAAATGATTTTTTCGGCCCCCAGCGAACATGAGCTGCATGCCTACGTCGATGATCGCCTCGACCCGGCGCGGCGCGCGCAGATCACCACCTGGCTGGCTTCGCATCCCCAGGAGCAGGCCATGGTCGACGGCTGGCGCGACGATGCCCGGCGTCTGCGCGCGGCCCTGGCCGGCGGGTACGACGCGCGCGACGATGCCGGGCCATCGCTGGCGGCCGTGCGACAGCGGGTGGTCATGCGCCGCCGACGCCACCTGGCCATGGCGGCCGTTCTGTTGCTGACGCTGGGGCTGGGCAGCCTGGGCGGCTGGCAGGCGCGCGAAGCCACCTGGCTGGCCAATACACCGCCGATGGCGGACGCCGTGCAGGCCCACCGGCTGTTCGCCGACACCGCGTCCCTGGACATCCAGGCCCGCGAACCGGCTCGCCTGCGTGCCTGGCTCGCCCAGCACTTCACCCAGGTCGGCACCCTGCCGGACCTGGCCGGGCAGGGCTTGGTCCCGGTCGGGGCGCGCCTGCTCGCCAACGAGAACGGGCCGGCGGCCTTGCTGGTCTATGAAGATGCCCAGGGCGGCCGCCTGAGCGTGTTTCTCCGCGCGCCGGGTCGGCACTTCGGCCACATGGCCAGCGGGCAACGGCGCGAAGGGGTGCTCGAGGCGCGTTACTGGGCCCACGGTGCCTACAACTTCGCCGTGGTCGGCCCCGCGCAGGACACGCAAGGCGAGCGCCTGGAGCAGGCGCTGCGCACGGCGTTGTAGTGGCGTCACCGAGGCGCGCCTTCGATCAGGAAAGTGGCAGGACATTGCTGAAATTTTCTCAGTAACGCATGAAACACCCCTCGGCTAATCAATCGACCAGGCGCCGGTCATCATGGCCTGCGCTCGTCTTCATGGCGGGCCCGTCGGCCGGATGCCAAGCGCCCGACCGTTCCTGATCGATTCAGAAGAGGGCTTCACCGATGTCTTCAACGCTCACACCCATCGCACACGCGCTGTCGCAGGCCGCCCGGCCGCCCATCCGATGGGCCGCGCTCGGCGTCCTGCTGGCGTCTCTGGGGCTGGTCCTGCTGCCTGCACGTCAGGCCGCGGCCGCATCCACGACGCCTGTATCGACCCAGCCCACAGGGGCGAACAACTTCTACGCCAGCGAGCGCGTCGTCATCCAGTCCGTGACGTTCCAGAACCAATACGGCATGCGTATCGCAGCCAAGCTGGTCATCCCGAAGCAGCGGGAGGGCGATCAGCGCTCGCCGGCGATCGTCGTCGGCCATCCCATGGGAGCGGTCAAGGAGCAGAGTGCGCTGTTGTACGCGCAGAAGCTGGCCGAACAGGGCTTCGTGACCCTGGCCATCGACCTGCCGTTCTGGGGGGAGAGCGAAGGCACGCCGCGCAACCTGGTCGCGCCGGAGCTCTACACCGAAGCGTTCAGTGCGGCGGTCGACTACCTGGGGACGCGCCCCTTCGTCGACCGCGAGCGGATCGGTGCCCTGGGCATCTGCGGCAGCGGCGGGTTCGCCATCAGCGCTGCCAAGATCGACCCGCGGCTGAAGGCGATCGCCACGGTGAGCCTCTACGACATGGGTACGGTCACCCGCCAGGGCCTGAACCAGTCGGTGACACCGGCGCAGCGCAACGCCTTGCTCGCCCAGGCAGCCGAACAGCGCTACCAGGAATACACCACCGGGCAGGATATCTTCCTCAATTATCTACCGGAACGGCCCACCGCCCAGACCGATGCCGTCACCCGCGAATTCTGGGACTTCTACCGCACGTCACGGGGCGCCGTCGTGCCCGAAGGGCGCACCTTGGAGCAGACCCAGAACCGCAGGCTCAGCAGCGAAGTGCGCTTCATGAACTTCTACCCGCTCGTCGACATCGAGACGATCTCGCCGCGCCCCTTGCTGTTCATCACCGGGGATCAGGCCCATTCGCGCGAATTCAGCGAGCAGGCCTATGCACGGGCGATCGAGCCGAAGACGCTGCATTACGTCAAGGGCGCCGGGCATGTGGACCTGTACGACCGGGTCGATCTGATCCCTTGGGACACGTTGAACCGGTTCTACCGACAGAGCCTGAAGTAACGCTTTGACGCTTTGACGCTTTGACGCCTTGCGCCGGGTCACGCGGCGCAAGGCGTGACGCTTCGCGGTCGTCATGCGCTTACACGTTCGCCGATCGCCCGATCCGGCTCGTCGCCAGCGTCATCGCTGCCGACGCCACCAGCAGCGCTGCCGCCGCCAGGAAGGTGATGCGGTAGCCGTGTTCATCGAACAGCATGCCACCGAGGGTCGAGCCCAGGGCGATGGACAACTGCACCACGGCAACCATCAGGCCGCCGCCGGCTTCGGCATCGTCGGGCAGCGAGTGTGCGAGCCAGGCCCACCAGCCGACGGGAGCGGCCGTCGCCACCAGCCCCCAGAGCGCCAGCAGGCCGAACACCGCGGCCAGGTGCTGACCCATCCCGATCAGTCCCACGGCCAGCACCGCCATCACCAGCGGGATGGCGATCAAGGTGCGGTACAGGCCCGAGCGCAGCAGTGCGCCGATCAGCAGCGTACCGGCGAATCCGGCCAAGCCGAGCGTCAGCAACAGCATCGACAGCGTGGTCACGTCGACCTGGGTCACCGTCTCGAGGAACGGACGGATGTAGGTGAACAGCCCGAACTGTCCCATGAAGAACAGGCCGGCGGCGAGCATGCCCACGATGACCTGTGGCCTACCCAACAATGCCACGACGCCAGACGCTGACTGGCGAGCGCGTGCCGGTAGCGCCGGTAGGCTCAGCCACTGCCATGTTAGCGCGGCCAAGCCGACCGGCACCAGGCACAGGAACGCCCCTCGCCAGCCGATCACCCCGCCCAGGAAACTGCCCAGCGGTGCCGCGATGACGGTGGCCAGGGCATTGCCGCTGTTGAAGATCGCCAGCGCCCTGGGCACGCGTTCGCGGGGGACCAGACGCATCGCGACCGCCGCCGACAGCGACCAGAAGCCTCCGATCACCACACCGATCAAGGCGCGCCCGATCAGGTACATCACGTAGCCTTGCGCCAGCCCGACCACCAGGCTGGAGGCGCACATCAAGGCGGTCAGTCCCAGCAGCAGCGTCTTGCGGTCCAACTGACCCGCCAGGCGCGCGATGCACAGGCTGGTGACCACCGCGAAGACGCCGGACACGGCGATGCCATAGCCGGCGAGCCCTTCGCTGATGCCCAGGTCATGGGCGATGAGCGTCAGCAGGCTGACCGGCATGAATTCCGAAGCGATGAGGGTAAAGACGCACAGGGTCATCGCCAGCACACCGCCCCAGTGGGCAGGGCGTTCGACGTTGGCGTCATTGAGGTAGGAAGAGGAGGCAGGGTTCATGGACATCGACTCATAACAGGTGGGTGACGGCAAGGTAGGTTTGCCGAGGCCATCTTGACGCACCCCCATTAAGATGATTAGTAGCCATGGTTTTCACGAACTGCTGAGAAAAGCTCAACAATGGCCTCGCCCAAAGTCAACGACCTGCAAGCCTTCATCGCCGTGGCCCGCGAGCGCAGCTTCACCCGCGCGGCGATCACGCTCGGCGTCACCGCCTCGGCGCTCAGTCACACCGTCAGGGGGCTCGAAACGCGTCTGGGCATCCGATTGCTGTCGCGCACGACACGCAACGTTTCGACGACCGAGGCGGGCGACCGCCTGCTGCGCTCGATCGCGCCGCTGTTCGAGCAGATCGCGGCAGAGGTCGACGCACTTGGCGACTTGCGCGATTCGCCCCGCGGCACGATACGCATCACCTGTACCGACGACGCCATCGAGCTGTGCGTGCGCGCCAAGCTGAAGGCCTTCGTCGAACGCTATCCGGACATCGTGCTGGAGTTCTACGTCGATTACGGGTTCACCAATGTCGTGCAAGAGCGTTTCGATGCAGGCATTCGTCTGGGTGAAGCGATCAGCAAGGACATGATCGCCGTGCGCATCGGTCCGGACTGGCGCTTGTCGCTGGTCGCGTCACCGGACTATTTCGAGCGCTGCCCGCCGCCTGTCACCCCTTATGGTCTGATGAGCCACACCTGCCTGAACATCCGGCATCGACCCTCGGGCGCAATCTACGCCTGGGAGTTCGAACACGCAGGCAAGCCGTTCACGGTCAAGGGGGAAGGGCCATTGGTATTCAACAGCATTCTGCACGTCCTCAACGGCGCGCTGGATGGCATCGGGATCGGCTATGTGCCGGAACAGCTGGTCGCACCGTACCTGGCCGACGGTCGACTGATGGAGGTGCTGGACGACTGGTGTCCAACCTTCCAGGGTTATCACCTGTACTACCCCAACCGCCGACAACCCTCGCCCGCATTTGCCGCGCTGGTGGAGGCATTGCGATACACGCCTTGAAGCGGAGGCCTACGGGCGGTTCATCAGGTGGGGTTGCGGGTCAGGCGGTCGACATCACAGCGTGTGAGACATCGACCGGATCGACTGCCGGTCGCCCTAGAAATCGATCGTCGCCGACAGCTGGTACGTACGCGGCTCACCCAGGGCCAGGCTGGCCGTCTGGGGCATGCCCCAGTAGTTCTTGTTGGCGAGGTTCGAGACCTCGGCGCGGACCACCACCGGCTTGCCGCTGACGTTCATCGCGTAGCGCGCGCCGGCGTCGAAGAGCGTGTAGCCGGGGATCGACTGGGCGTTGTCGGCGCTGATGTACTGCTTCGACAGTGAGGTGACGTTGGCGGTCAAGGTCAGGCCCTCGGCGAACGGCGTGTCCCATTCGATGCCCAGCTTGCCCTGCAGCTTCGGTACACCGGTGGCGGTCTTGCCTTCCTGAGTGCTGGTGCTGGCCTTGGTCACTTTCGGGTCCACGTAGGCGACGCCGCCCATCAGTCGCACATTCATCACCGGCGAGCCGAAGAAGGTCCATTCAATGCCACGGTTGCGCTGCTCGCCACCGAACGAGTAGATGTTGGTGGCCGGGTCGGTGTAGCCGTTGGGACGCTTGATCTCGTACAGCGCCAGGGTATGGGTGAAGGTGCCCAGGTCGAGCTTGGCGCCGATCTCGCGCTGCTTGGACTCGTAGGGCGCGAACATTTCCCCGGCGTTGGCCGCAGTCAGGGGCGCCGAGCTGCCTTTGCTCAACCCCTCGATGTAGTTGGCATACAGCGAAAGGTCATCGGTCACCTTGAACAGGATGGCCCCTGCCGAGCTGGTGGCGTGTTTGTCGTAGCCTGGCCGGTTGCGCTCGCCCGTGCCGGTATTGTAGGTGTCGGACACTACCTCCTGACGGCGCACGCCCAGGGTCAACTGGACGCGCTCGTCGAGGAACGACAGGGTGTCGGCGATGCCGTAGCTCTTCAGGTCGTTCTCGTTGTGGATGATGTAGGGCCACGCCTCGGGCGCCTTGGGGCCCCAGACCGGGTGGTAGAGATTGGTGACCCAGGGCGTGTCCGAAATGATGCGACGCCCCCAGTCGCGTTCCTTGTCGCTGTACTGGGTCGCGTTGATCGACCACTGGTGGCCGATGCCGAACGTGTCGAACTGGCCGCGCAGGCCGACTTCGGCGGACGTCTTGTGAAATTCCTGGCGCAGCTGCCCCAGGGTCGTGGAGATATCACCCCGGGCGTTGATCACGGTGGCCGACATGGCCCCGCTGTACTGGTAGTGGGTCTTGCTGGTGCCCACGGCGCCGTAGGCGGTCAATTGATCGCTCAATGCGTACTCACCGCGCAGGATCACACCCTTGTCCTGGGTGCGGACACGTCCCCAGTCCGGGTTGAGCAGGGTATCCGCGCTGGGTGGCTTGGGCACCGACACACCCGCAGCCAGGCCGAGGCCGCGGTTCTGCCCGACGGTGGTGTCGTCGCTGTCGAACAGGTCCAGGGACAGCCGCGCCCGCTCGCCACGCCAGTCCAGGGCCAGGGCATTCACACCGACGCGGTGGCTCTGGTCGTCGGTGGCCGCATCGCCATCGCGGTAGACCGAGTTGAAGCGCACGCCGAACTGGTTGCCCTCGCCGAAGCGCCGCCCGATGTCCACGTGGCCACCGATCTGCGAGTCCGATTCGAAGGTGCCGGTCACGCGGGTCAACGGCGTGTCGGCGGCACGTTTGGGTACCAGGTTGATGGTACCGCCCACCGAACCGTTCGGCGGCATGCCGTTGAGCAGCACGGAGGGGCCCTTGAGCACTTCGATCCGCTCGTAGATCTCCGGCGAGGCGCGGTAGAACGGCGCCATGCCGAACAGGCCCTCGACGGTCATGTCGCTGGGGCTGGTGCTGAAGCCGCGGATCGCGTAGCTCTCGCTGTGGGTGTTCTTGACCCCGTTGGTGAAGACCGACGGGTCGGTGGCGGCGATCACGTCGGTGATGTCCCGGGCCTGCAGGTCCTGCACGTACTGCTCGGTGTAGCTGAGCGTGCTG
>JAQZAY010000105.1 GCA_029239415.1 Pseudomonas sp.
ACGGGATTGAAGCGCTTGAGGCTTTCGCCGCGCAACTCCAGGCGCAGCGACCAGTCGGATGGGCAGCACGACCTGTTGTCAGGGTAGACCATCGGCGGCGGCGCGAATGTTCCCGGGGCAAGCATGCCGATGTCCAGCAGGCTGATATCGTCGCGCGCCTGGCCACCAAAGCGCTCCCGGGCCTGCAGCACTTCGTCGAACAGTTGCTCGGGGTCCCGGTTGGCGGCCAGCACCGCGCGCAGTCGCTCGACACCGAACAGCTGGTCGTGCGCATCGCGGGTATCGACCACCCCGTCGGAGAGCAGGAACAGCCGCTCGCCCACGTCCATCGCCAGCACCTCGGTGCTGTCATCGAAGCGCTCGGGGGCCAGGATGCCCAGCGGCAAGTGACGCGAGACGAGCGGCGCCAAGGGTTGGCCATCGGCCGACAGGCGATAGCCGTCGGGCATCCCGCCATTCCATACCTCGACCGTGCCGCGCTGCATGTCCAGCTTGAGCAGCAACGCGCAGCAGAACATGTCGACCGGCAGGATCAGCTTGAGCTTGGCGTTCATCTCGCGCAGGGTTTCGCCCAGGCCGAAGCCCTTGGCGGTCATGCCGTAGAACACATCGGCCAGGGGCATGGCGCCCACGGCCGCCGGCAGGCCATGGCCCGTGAAGTCCCCGAGCAGCACGTGCATGTCGCCGGACGGTGTGAACGCCGCCAGCAACAGGTCGCCATTGAACAGCGCATACGGCGACTGCAGGCTGCGGATGTTCGGGGCGGCCAGGCAGCCTGCATGCGCCACCTTGTCGAACACCGCCTTGGCCACGCGTTGCTCGTTGAGCAGGTGCTGGTGGTGATGGGCGATCTGGTCGCGCTGCTGCAGCACCGTTTCCTGCAGGCGCCGCAGGCGGTCCATGGCCTGGATCCTGGCAGCCAGGATGACCGGGCTGTAGGGCTTGGCCATGAAGTCGTCGCCGCCGGCCTCGAGACAGCGCACCAGCGCGTCCTCCTCGTTCAGGGAGGTGAGGAAGATGATCGGCACCAGGACCTCGCCCGCCAGTGCCTTGATCCGCCGCGCCGCCTCGAAGCCGTCCATGACCGGCATCAGCGCATCGAGCAGCACCAGCTGCGGGCGCTGCTCGCTGAACAGCGCGACCGCCTCGGCACCATCCTGCGCGGTGAACACCGTATGGCCCTGGCGCCGGACGATCTGCGCCAGCAGCAGGCGATCGGCCGCGCCATCCTCGGCGATCAGGACGCGCAGCGCGGCGCCGGGCAGGGTGGCGTTCAACTGATGTCGAACAGCTTGTCGAAGTTGGAGATGGCGAGGATCTTGCGCACGTCCGGGCTGGTGTTGACCACCTGCACCTCGGCGTCATCGCCGCCGACATGGTCACGCAGCAGCAAGAGCATGCCCAGGGCGGAGCTGTCCAGGTAGGTGGCTTCCTTGAGATCGACCACTACCCTCTGCGGCTTCGGATGCTGGCGCTCGTACGCTTGCCTGAACGCCAGGTGCTTGCCGAAATCGAAACGGCCCTTGATCGTGATCGTCAATTCGTTCCCATCCGGGGAAAAAACGGATTCGACAGCCATGCGAGTGATCCCTTCAGTGATGGCGTGAAGGGAAAGGTTTAGCAGTGAAATGGAGGTAGGGCAAGGTGCTGCCCTATCTGTCAATCCACCGAATGCCGCGGCAGCCGCTGCGACAGTTCGTCGAGCAGGCGCTGCTCGCGCTTGTCTTCGGCCAGCCGTGCTTCGTCCAGGTAGCGCTGCACCAGCTTGCGCAGCCCTTCGACGCGGGCATAGGCCTGCTGCCAGGTACCGCGGGCGTTGGCGAGGTTGTTCTGGTGCCAGGTCAGGCTCTGGCGCTGCTGGGTCATGGCGGTTTCCAGCTGGCCCAGGAACCGTTGGTAGTTGACCAGCCAGCTGCCGTTGACCCCCTGGCCGCCGCGGTTGAGCCACTGCAGCTGGTAGTCCTCGCGAAAGCGCTCGAGCTCGGCCAGCTTGGCCTGGGCCTGGACGACCTGCTGCTGGAAATGCCCAAGGCGCTGCGCGGCCTTGCGCTCGGCCTCCTCGGCCATGTCGACCACCGGCGCCAGGCGCGCCCCTCGGCTGAGTTCGGCCATGGTCTATCAGTTGCCCGCCGGCGGCGCGAAGACGCTCGCCAGCTGCCCGCGGCTCTGGTCGAGGCTGACGTTCTCGTCCAGAGCCTGGCGCAGGTAGCCCACCAGCTTGGGCTGCAGGGCGATGGCCAGGTCGGTTTCCGGATCGCCTCCCGGCACGTAGGCGCCCACGCTGATCAGGTCTCGGCTCTGCGACAGGCGCGACCAGAGCTGCTTGAATTTCTGCGCCTGGCGCAGGTGCTCCGGGCTCACCACCTGGGGCATTACCCGGCTGATCGAGGCCTCGATGTCGATGGCCGGGTAGTGCCCTTCCTCGGCCAGGCGACGTGACAGCACGAAGTGCCCGTCCAGCACGCCCCGCGCCGAGTCGGCGATCGGGTCCTGCTGGTCGTCGCCTTCGGACAGCACGGTATAGAACGCGGTGATCGAGCCACCGCCCTTCTCGCCGTTGCCCGCCCGCTCGACCAGCTTGGGCAGCTTGGCGAACACCGAAGGCGGATAGCCGCGGGTGGCCGGCGGCTCGCCGATGGCCAGGGCGATCTCGCGCTGGGCCTGGGCGAAACGGGTCAGCGAATCCATCAGCAGCAACACGTTCTTGCCCTTGTCGCGAAAGTATTCGGCGATGCGCGTGCAGTACATGGCCGCGCGCAAGCGCATCAGCGGCGCATCGTCGGCCGGCGATGCCACCACCACCGAACGCTTGAGGCCTTCTTCGCCGAGGATGTGCTCGATGAATTCCTTGACCTCCCGCCCCCGCTCGCCGATCAGGCCGACGACGATGATCTCGGCCTCGGTGAAGCGCGTCATCATGCCCAGCAATACCGACTTGCCCACGCCGGTACCGGCGAACAGGCCCAGCCGCTGGCCACGCCCCACCGTCAACAGGCCATTGATGCTGCGGATGCCGACGTCCAGCGGCTGGCTGATGGGGTCGCGGTTGAGCGGGTTGATCACCGGGCCATCCATGGGCACCCAGTCCTCGGCCTTCATGCCGCCCTTGCCATCGAGCGCGCGGCCGGCGCCGTCGAGCACCCGGCCCAGCATGCTCATGCCCATGGGCAGGCGGTTGCTGTCGTCCAGCGGCACCACCCGCGCGCCCGGCGCAATGCCGGCGATGCTGCCGACCGGCATGAGAAAGATCTTGGCGCCGGAAAAGCCCATCACTTCGGCCTCAACGCTGACCGGGTGGTAGCTGTCGTCGTTGATCACCACGCAGCGGCTGCCCACTGCGGCGCGCAGGCCTTCGGCCTCGAGGGTCAGCCCGACCACGCGCAGCAGGCGTCCCTCCACCACGGGCTGGACGGGCAGGTCCACAGCCGCGGCATAGGCGCCCATGCGCTTGGCGAAACTGGTACGGTCAAGGCGCATCGTGCTTGTCCAGGTCGATCGAAAGGTCGGGGGCGGCCGGGTGCAGCGCCTGGTCGTGCATCTGGTCGAACAGCTGCGCCAGGCCTTTCTCGATACGTGTCTCGATGCTGGCGTCGATGCGGCTGTGCAACGTCTCGACGCGGCAACCTCCGGGCAGCAGCGCTTCGTCCTCGAGCAGTTTCCAGCTTTCCTCATGGCGCTCGCGCAGGGCCTTGACCCGCTCGAAGTCCTGGGGGTTGAGGTGGATGCGCACGTTCTCCGCGCCCATCGGCAGCAGCTTGAGGGCCTCGCGCAGCACGTGGGTGATCTGGCTGGAATCGGTGCGCAGCTCCCGGCCGATCACCTGGCGGGCCATGTGCCCGACCAGGCTGACCAAGGCCTTTTCGATCTGGGTGTCCTGCTCGGCGATGGGCGCGAGCAAGTGCCCCATCAGCTTCTCGAGGCTGGCAAGCTTGGCGGCCAGCGCCGCCTCGGCTTCCTGGCGAACCTTGACCTGGGTGGTGTGGAAGCCCTCGCGCTCGCCGGTGGCGAAGCCTTCGTTGTAGGCTTCCTGGCGGATGCTCTCGAGCTCCTCGAGGGTCAGCGGCTGGACTTCCTCCAGCGGCACTTCCTCGATTTCCTCGACGACTTCGGGCTCAGGCTCGGGTTCTGGCTCAGGCTCCGGCTGCGGGTCGAAGCTGGGCAAGGCCCAGACGTCGACGCCTTCCAGGTCACGGGCGCGGATCAGGTCGCTTGGGGGGTTGGCGGTGGACATTTCACGACCTCTCGTCTAAGGGCAGCTTGCAGCTTAAATCATCTCCTCGCCGCCCTTGCCGCCGAGCACGATCTCGCCGGCCTCGGCCATGCGGCGGGCGATGGTGAGGATTTCCTTCTGTGCGGTCTCGACGTCGCTGACGCGGACCGGGCCCTTGGCCTCCAGGTCGTCGCGCAGCAGCTCCGAGGCACGCTTGGACATGTTCTTGAGCACCTTGTCCTTGACCTTCTCGTCCGCGCCCTTGAGCGCCACCACCAGCACCTCCGAGGAGACCTCGCGCAGCAGCGCCTGGATACCGCGGTCGTCCACGTCGGCCAGGTTGTTGAAGACGAACATCAAGTCTTCGATCTGCTCGGACAGGTCGCCATCGACCTCGCGGATCGAATCCATCAGCTGGCCTTCGACCGAGCTGTCGAGGAAGTTCATGATGTCGGCCGCCCGCTTGATGCCGCCCAGGGTGGTGCGCGCGGCATTGGAGTTGCCCGAGAACTGCTTCTCGAGGATCTGGTTCAGCTCCTTGAGCGCCGCCGGTTGCACGGTGTTGAGCGAGGAGACGCGCAGGATGATGTCCAGGCGCACCTTGTGGTCGAAATTGCTCAGCACTTCGCCGGCCTGGTCGGGGTCGAGGTAGGCGACGACGATGGCCTGGATCTGTGGGTGCTCGAAGCGAATGACATCGGCCACTGCACGCGGCTCCATCCACTTGAGGCTGTCCAGGCCGCTGGTGTTGCCGCCCAGCAGGATGCGGTCGATCAGGCCGTTGGCCTTGTCCTCGCCCAGGGCCTGGTTGAGCATCTTGCGGATGTAGCCATCCGAGCCGACGCCCAGGCTGGTCTGCTCGCCGACGACTTCGACGAACTCGCTCATCACCTGCTCGACCTGCTCGCGATGGATGGTGCCCATCTGCGCCATGGCCACGCCGACCCGCTGCACTTCCTTGGGGCCCATGTGCCGCAGCACCTGGGCGGCGTCGGTTTCACCCAGCGACAGCAACAGGATCGCCGCCTTGTCGACACGGGTCAGCTTGGCGAGAACGGCTCGGTTATCACTCATCGGCGTTGATCCACTCTTTGACGACCTGGGCCACGCGGCCCGGGTCTTCGGCCACCAGGCCCTTGATTGCGTTCAACTGCGCCTCGTAGCCCTCGGTCGGGCTAGGCAACAGAATGCTTTGCGGGCCACCGAGGCTGACACGGTCGTTGGCCAGCTCGCCATCCATACCGATCATCCCGCCCAGTTCCATGTCGCTGTCGCTGGCGGCGGCCTGCTTGCCACCACCGGTGATGTTGTTGAGCACCGGGCGCAGCACGCCGAACACCAGCACCAGGATGAACAGCACGCCCAGCGCTTGCTTGGCGATGTCCCAGAACCACGGTTGCGAGTAGAACGGGATCTCGGCGATCACTTCGCCACGGTCGGCGGCGAACGGCACGTTGATCACGCTGACGCTGTCGCCACGGCTGGCGTCGAAGCCCACGGCGTCCTGCACCAGGCGGGTGAAGCGCGTCAGGTCCTCGGCTGTCCACGGTGCACGGGTCGCCTCGCCGGTAGCGGCATCGAGCTTGACCTGGTCGTCCACCACCACGGCCACCGACAGGCGGGTCAGGCGGCCCTGCTGCTGGCGGGTGTGGCTGATGGAGCGGTCCAGCTCGAAGTTCCTGGTCGACTGCTGGCGCTTGTCGGCCGGGTACGGCGCGAGCATCGGCTGGCCGGTGGCCGGGTCCATGATCTGCTGGCCGTTGGCGTCGAGCAGCGGCTGGCCAGGCTGGATCGCACCCGCCGCACCCGCGGTACCGCCGGTGGTCTGTGGCGCGCTGGCCGGGCCTGGCGGCTGGTTGCTCAGCGCACCGGGCACGCCTTGCGGGCCCTGGCTGCTGGTGCGCTGCTCCTCGACCGATTGCTCGCTGCGCAGCGCTGGCTGGTCAGGGTTGAACTGCTCGGAGGTGGACTCGACGGCGCTGAAGTCGACGTCGGCCGAGACCTCGGCCTTGTAGCGGTCGTTGCCCAGCACCGGCTGCAGGATGTTGTGCACGCGCTGGGTGAGCATGCCTTCCATGCGGCGGCTGTAGTCGAACTGCTTGCCGGCCATGGTCAGCTCGGTGTTCTGGATCTGCTCGGACAGCAGGTTGCCCTTCTGGTCGACCACGGTGACCTGGGACTTGTCGAGCTCGGGAACGCTGGCGGCAACCAGGTTGACGATGGCCGCCACCTGGCCGGCCTCGAGGGTACGCCCGGCGTACATCTCGACCAGTACCGAGGCGCTCGGCTTGCGCTCGTCGCGGACGAACACCGAGCTCTTCGGGATGGCCAGGTGCACGCGCGCGGCCTTGACGTTGTTCAGGCTCGACACGGTGCGCGCCAGCTCGCCCTCGAGGCCCCGGCGATACCGGGTGGCCTCCATGAACTGGCTGGTGCCCAGGCCTTGTTCCTTGTCGAGGATCTCGAAGCCCACGTTGCCGTCGCTCGGCGCCACGCCTGCGGCCGCCAGCTTCAGGCGGGCGCGGGACAGGTCGTCGGCCTTGACCAGCAGTGCGCCGGAGTTGGGCTCGACGTTGTAGGGAATGTCGGCGGCAGCCAGGGTGTCCATGATCTGCTTGGTGTCCATGCCCGACAGGCTGCCGTACAGCGGCCGGTAGTCGGGCTGCTGCGACCAGAGCACCACGGCGAAGCCGATGGCCACGCTCGCGGCCAGGCCGACCAGCAGGCCGACCTGGCGCAGCGCGGGCATGCGCGAGATGTTTTCCAGGAACGACATGCCGAACAGCGGCGGCTTGCCAGCGGGCGGGCTGCTCTTGGCGGGCATGTTGTCGGAGACTGCTTCGGCCATGACTTACTCTGTCCTCAAACCGGCATCTGCAAGATGTCTTGGTACGCCTGGACCAGCTTGTTGCGTACCTGGGTCAGCGCCTGCATCGACACCGAGGCTTTCTGCGAGGCGATCATCACGTCAGTGAGGTCGACACCGCTCTTGCCGATTTCGAAGGCGCTCGCCAGCTGCGAGGACGCCTGCTGGGTTTCGCTGACCTTGTTGATGGCTTGCCCGAACAAGTCGGCAAAACTGTTGGCACCGGCCTCTGGTGCGGCAGCTGCCTTGGGCATCGACATGGCGTCGGCCTGCATGGCCCGCATGTCCAGCATCAATCGATTGAATTCAACACCTTGGCTCATTGACTCTTCTCTCCGAGGGCCGCATTTTTTTGACACTACGCAGCGGCTAGCCAGGACCTAGCAACAAGGGTGCCAGCCCGGCCTGTAGCGATATTGAAAACGACGTGCCGGGCGTCAGCCGTAGAGACTGGCCTCGACGTCAAAGCCCGCGTCACGCATCTGCGCCAGCTTGTAGCGCAGGGTGCGGGGGCTTATACCCAGCCGTTCGGCGGCTTCCTTGCGACGGCCACGCTCGGCGCGCAGGGTGTCGACGATCATCTGGAATTCATGGCGCCGCAGGTCATCGCCCAGGCCACTGGCCACGCCGGGCTCATCGCCTGGCACGGGTGCCGCGCTTGGCCGCGGCGCAGGAGCCGACAAGGGGATGACGCCAGCGAGACAGAAATCCGCCGCCTCGATCACCCCGCCCTGCTGCAGGATCAGCGCCCTTTGCAGGGCGTTGTCGAGCTCGCGCACGTTGCCCGGCCAGGCATGGCCCTGCAGGCAGGCACGCGCGGCGTCGGACAGGCGCACCTGCGCATGCTTCATCTTGCGCGCATGGCGTGCCAGCAGGCGCTCGGCCAGCGGCAGGATATCGGCGCTGCGCTCGCGCAGGGGCCGCCAGGCCAGCGGGAACACCGAAAGCCGGTAGAACAGGTCCTCGCGAAAACGTCCTGCAGCGACTTCACCGGCCAGGTCGCGGTTGGTGGTGGCCAGCACGCGGATGTCCAGGGCGATCGGCTTGCGCCCACCGACCCGCTCCACTTCGCGCTCCTGCAGCACCCGCAGCAGCTTGGCCTGCAGCCCCAGGGGCATTTCGGAGATCTCGTCGAGCAGCAAGGTGCCGCCGTTTGCCTGTTCGAACTTGCCCGGCTGGGCGGCGATGGCACCGGTGAAGGCGCCCTTCTCGTGGCCGAACAGGGTGGCCTCGAGCATGTTGTCGGGGATGGCCGCGCAGTTGATCGCAATGAAAGGCTGCGCCGCGCGGGGCGATTGCTGGTGGATGTAGCGCGCCAGCACTTCCTTGCCAGTGCCGGACTCGCCGGAAATCAGCACGGTCGACTCACTGCGCGCCACCCGCGCGGCCAGCTCCAGCAGCTGCCGGCTGGCCGGCTCGCTGGCCACCGGGCCATCATCGTCGGCCGCTGGCAAGCGGCCGGCGGCATGGCGCTCGACCAGTGACAGCAGGGCCTTGGGCTCGAAGGGCTTGACCAGGTAGTCCACCGCGCCCTGGCGCATGGCTTCCACGGCGCGTTCGACCGCGGCATGGGCCGTCATCAGCAGCACCGGCAGCTGTGGCTGGCGCTGGCGCAGCCGGGCCAGCAGCTGGTGCCCGTCCATGCCCGGCATGTTCACATCGCTGATGACCAGGCTGAAGGCCTCGCGCTCAACGGCCAGCAAGGCGTCTTCTGCGCAGCTGACCGCCTGGTAGGCAAAGCCGCCGATTTCAAGCGTGTCGCCCAGGGCCTGGCGCAGCACGCGGTCATCCTCGACCAGCAATACCTTGATGCTCATCACAGGGCCTGCGCGGGCTGGGCGGCGATCAGCGGCAAGGTGACCCGCGCGCAGGTGCCCCGGCCGACCCGCGAGCGCAGCTGCAGGCTGCCCTGGTGGGCACGGGTGACGGCCTTGGCCACCGCCACGCCCAGGCCGGTGCCGGTGGCCTTGGTGGTCAGGAACGGTTCGCCCAGGCGCGCCAGCAGGTCAGCCGGCATGCCACTGCCGGCGTCGCTGATGCACAGGTGCAGGTTGTCTGCGCGACGGTACAGGTGCACTTTCAGGCGGGCCGGACCGGGACTGGCCTGCAAGGCGTTTTCGACCAGGTTGAGCAAGGCGCCGACCAGGGTGTCGCGGTTGCACAGCAGCTCGCCGAGCTGGCAATCGCATTGCCAGCGCACTGCGTGGCCCTGCACATGGGGCTGGGCGGCGTGCTGCAGGGCCTGGAACAGTGCCTTGGGCGTCAGGCGGTCGCCCAGCGGCAACTCGCCGCGGGCAAACACCAGCATGTCGCGGACCTGGTGCTCGAGCTCATGCAGGCGCTCCTTGAGACTGCCGGCAAAGCGCAGCCGGGTGTCCTCGGCCAGGGTATGCCCCGGGTCGGCCAGGTGGCTGGCATAGAGCATCGCGGCCGACAGCGGGGTGCGAATCTGGTGAGCGAGGGACGCCACCATCCGCCCCAGCGACGACAGGCGCTCATGGCGCGCCAGCTGGTCTTGCAGGCGGCGGGTCTCGGTCAGGTCGGTGAGCAGCACCAATTGGCCCGGCTCGGCGTCCAGCGAGCGGGTGGCGATCGACAGGCGCCGGCCGTCGCGCAGCGACACCTCATGGCCGTCGTCTTCGCGGGGCGAGAAACTGCGCGCGATCACCTCGCGCCACAACTCACCCTCCAGCGGCTCGCCCAGCAGCCCGCACGCCGCAGGGTTGGCCTCGCGCACGTAGCCCTGGGCATCGATCACGATGATGCCGCCGGGCAGCAGGTCCAGCAGGTTCTGCAAGCGATTGGCCAGGCGCTCCTTTTCGCCGAGCTCGGCGATGCGCTGCGCGCTGACCACGGCCAGTTCACCCTTGAGCTCACTGACCCGCGCCTCGAGCATTCCATACGACTCGCTCAACTGGCTGGAGACCTGGTTGAACAGGGCGAACGCCTGCGCCAGGTCGGGACGGCGTTCCTGCTCGACCTGGGTGCGCGCGGACAAGGCGGGGACTCGGGAAATGGGGGCGGCCTGGGGCATCGTGCTCTCTCGCGTGGCTGACCGTCATGAAACGGTGGGTTGCCAGCGGTATAGCAATAGACGTGCCGCAGGGCATGCAAGAACTCGAGGGATAACGCGTAAAGGCGGCCTAGGCCAGGACTGGCGGGGCTTTGCGCCCATGAACGAAGGACGGTTTCGACAACTGGCAGGCCCTCCGTGGCCCCTTGGCGTCAAGCAGGCGTCAATCCTCCGCCTGTTCCTCGCCATCGCGGCGACTCATGCCGTACTTGCGCATCTTTTCCACCAGCGTGGTCCGACGAATGCGCAGGCGCTCGGCGGCCCGCGCGACGATGCCATTGGCGTCGTCCAGTGCCTGCTGGATCAGCCCCTGCTCCAGCCCCCCCAGGTAGTCCTTGAGGTCCAGGCCTTCGGGCGGCAGCATGGCGTGGTTCGAGAAGTTGGGCGCATGGCCGTTGATCGCCACGCGCTCTTCGAGATCCGAGCGCAGGCTGTCGACCAGTTGCTCGTCCTCGTCATCGACATAGCGGAATTTCTTCGGCAGCTCCGCCACGCCGATCACCCCGTAGGGGTGCATGATCGCCATGCGCTCGACCAGGTTGGCCAGCTCGCGGACGTTGCCTGGCCAGGCATGCCGGCACAGCGACATGATGGCGGCGGAGTTGAAGCGGATCGAGCCGCGCTTCTCGTGCTCCATGCGCGAGATCAGCTCGTTCATCAGCAGCGGGATGTCCTCGACCCGTTCGCGCAGGGGGGCCATCTCGATGGGGAAGACATTGAGCCGGTAGTAGAGGTCTTCGCGGAAG
>JAQZAY010000106.1 GCA_029239415.1 Pseudomonas sp.
CCTGCGCAACCTGCTGGCCTCCTACGAAATCCACGTGGCCGACTACTACCTGACCCGCGAAGCCTACGTGGCCGCCGCCAACCGTGGCCGCTACGTGGTCGAGAACTTCCAGGAAACCCCATCGGTCGGCGATGGCCTGGCAGTGATGACCGAGGCCTACCAGCACCTGCACCTGGACGAGCTGGCCGCCACCAGCCTCGAGACCCTCAAGCTCAACTACCCTGACCACCCGAGCCTGGTCGATGGCCAGTTCGTGCCCAAGCAGGGCGAGGCGGACCACCGCTCCTGGCTGTCCAAGGCCACCCTGGGCCTGATCGAGTCCGACACGCCGCTGCCACCGGGCGAGACCCGCGCCAACCAGGACGTGATCAAGCAGTACGAAGATGCCAAGGCAGAGATGCCGCGAGAGCTGCTGCCTACCGACGAAGACGGCGACCCGATCGAGCCCGAGGGCCCGAAACAGGCCGAGCAGGACCGTTCGTGGTTCAGCTACATGACGTTCGGCTTGTTCGACTGATCGAACGCGCAGAAGATAAAGGGAGGCCAGGCCTCCCTTTTTTCATGGCCGCGCCCTAGACTGGTGGTTCTTCATTTCGACAAGCTGGACACCATGGTTCGCCTACTCTTCTGGATCGCCCTGATCGCCGCCGCGTTCTGGCTGTGGCGCAAGTTCAAGATCAGCCAACAGTCGCGTCCCGACAACACCCTCCACGACCCACTGCAGATGGTCCGTTGCGCCCACTGCGGCGTGCACCTGCCCAACGACCGTGCATTGCGCCAGGGTAGCCAGTGGTATTGCAGCCAGGCGCACCTGGAACAAGGGCCCGGGCAGCAGCGCTGAGCAGGCCCCGCCCTGCCCTCTACCTCACCGGTCCAAGCTTGAGCCGGCCAACCGGCGCATACGGCGCCGGATCGATGATCGGCTCGTGTCCCAGCAGCAGGTCGCTGAACAGTTGGCAGGAGGCCGGCGCCAGCACCAGGCCGTTGCGGTAGTGCCCGCAATTGAGCCACAGCCCCGCATGGCCGGGCACTTCACCGATATACGGGATGCCTTCGGGCGAGCCCGGACGCAACCCGGCCCAGTGCGCCACCGGCGTGGCATCGGCGAGACCCGGCAGCAACTCGATCGCCGAAGCCTTGAGGCTTTCCAGCGCTTGCTCGGTCGGGGTCTTGTCGTAGCCTGCGTGTTCCAGCGTGCTGCCCACCAGGATATGCCCGTCGCGCCGCGGTATCGCGTAGCGACCCTTGGCCAGGACCATGCTCGGCAAGAAGTCCTCGGCGCACTTGTAGAGGATCATCTGGCCCTTGACCGGCTCGACCGGCAACTCCAGCCCCAGGGTGGCGAGCAGGTCGCCGCTCCAGGCACCGGCGCTGAGCACCACGGCATCGCCAGCCAGCGGCCCGGCGTCGGTCTGCACGCCAGTGACGCGCCCACGGTCCTGGGTGAACCCGGTGATCCGGCAGTGCTCGCGCAGGGTCACGTTGGGCAGCGCCTGCAATGCCGCCTTGAGCGACTTGACCAGGCGCGGGTTGCGCACGTTGGCCACTCCCTCCATGTAGATTGCCCGCCTGAAGCCAGCACCGAGCACCGGCACCGCATCATAGGCCGCCGAGATGTCCACGCCACGCAACGGTCGCCCTTGGCGCGCCGCCCAGGCAAGCGCCTCGGCCTCATCGTCCAGGTCCAGCCAGTACAGCCCGGTGGTGTGCACTTCTGGATCGATCCCGGTACGGGCACGCAGGCGCTCGGCCAACTGTGGGTAGAAATCCTGCGACCAGTGCGCCAGTGCTGTCACCGCCGGGCTGTAGCGCCACGGATACAGCGGCGAGACGATACCGCCGCCCGCCCAGGACGACTCGCGCCCCGCCTCGCCCTGATCGCATATCACCACCTGGTCCACCTGGGCGGCCAGGTTGAACGCGGTCAGCAGGCCGATCACCCCGCCGCCGACAATCACTACTTGCTTGCTCATCTGTCGATCCAACACCTGAAGTAAATCGTCATCCAGCCTTCAGCTTCCCCAGCATCCCGACGTGTCGCCATTGGCGCCCAGGTTGCCTTGCGCGCCGGCCTGGTCGAGCGAGAAATCGCCGCAGCGATCCTGCTCCATCAATGCGCCTGGCAGCCGTCTGGCGATCAAGCGAAAGCTCTGCTCGCCGCGCTCTGCCGCCAGGCTGTAGTAGCGGCTACCCAGGGGCAACGGCGCCACTGCAGCCTCGCTGTCGGCGTACTGCCCGGCGCGCGAATAGTGGCGCTCCAGCCGCAGGGCACTGTCCTGCAGCATGCCGATGGCCTCGGCGCGCGCGGCGCGCCTGACCTGGTCGCTGTAACTGGGGTAGGCAATGCCCGCCAGCATGCCGACGACGGTAACGACAAGCAACAATTCGATCAGGCTCAAGCCGCGTTGTCCTGCCGGCATGTCAGGGCTCCCTGAGTCGCTGGCGCCACATGATCCTCACCGGCTTGCCGCCCTGCTCCAAGGCAACGATGCTTTCGAGCACCTGTCGCCCTGGACGCGCACGGCTGACGGCGGTCACGCGGAACAGGCTGACCGGCGTGCCGGCGGGCCTGTGCACCGCCCGCACGCTGGGGCCGAGGTTCTGCAGCAGGTACATGCCATCCTCGGCGGAGCGCCAGGGCTGCCCTGAACGGGCGGCATCATCGTGGGCATTGGCCGGTGGAAGGCACAACGTGCACACCGCGGGGGTCGCCAGCAGCAGCTGCGCCTCTCCCATCGCCAAGGTGGCCTCGGCGTGCTCGAGCCCGCGCAGGCTGATGGCCAGGTTGGCTGCCATGCGCTGCTGCAACAGCCCGCCTTGCAAGGCCGAGGCGCCAAGCAGGCCAAGCCCCAGCATCAGCACCAGGCTGGCCAGCAGGATGACCCCGTGTTGCCTGCTCACCGGCCGGGCAACCGGTTGCGCAGGGTGACGCCCATGTCATAACGCTGTTCGATACGTTGTTGCGGGTCGAACAAGGTCAGTTGCACTTCCAGCCGCTCGTACTCGCCCAGGCGCCCCAGGGCTACCCGCATGTCGCGCACCTGCTCGATGAGCGCGGCGGTGCGTCCGCCGCTCGCCAGCAGCAATCGATCACCGTCGAGCCGATACACCTGGCGTCGGATCGGCAAGGCCAGCTCAAGGGCGCCAGGGACATGGTTGCCGTCATGCAGCTCGGCCCAGGTGCTGCAGTCGGTCACCAGGAGCCAGTCCGGCTTGCCACTGTCTCCTGCCAACTGGCCGCCCACCAGCTCAAGGCTCTGCAGGCGCCCATCGCGGTCCTGGGTGATGCGCAGCGGCTCGGCCAGCCACCGTGCAGCGCCTGGCACCCGGTAATCCTCGTCCTCGAGCCGGAGACAGCCGAACATGCCGGTCATGCGCAGGTCTTGCGCCAGGCGCTGCAGCACCAGGCGGGCATCTTCCTGCAGGCGCGCCGAGGCATGCTGCAACTGCCACGACTGGTGGGCCGACACCAGCACATGTCCGCCGGCCGCCAGCAACAGCAACCCCAGCGCCAATGCCAGGCTCACCTCCAGCAGGCCAAAGCCGTGCTGGCCGCTCATGGCGCCAACGCCAGGCCGGGTTCGGCCGCGCTGCTGGCCCGCAGGGCGGCCTGGCTGTCGCGCAGGGCTTCTTCGGTCGCCTGCAGCGCGCGTACCTGCAGCGCCGCGGTCGAGAATACGCCCAGCGAAAGCACCACCAGGGTCATCAGTACTTCGAGCAGCGTCACCCCACGCTGGCATGCCGAGATCATTGCGCCTCCTGCGACTTTTCCGTGTGCCATGGACCCTGCTGCCGACTGGACCTCATGTCCGTCGTCCGGGAAGCTATAGCGAAGCACTTCCAGGGAGGAATGCACGGTGCGGCAACAGGGAGCAACACTGATACAGCTGATGTCGGGGCTGGTCCTGATGGGTCTGCTGACAGTCATAGGGATACCGTCCTACACCCTCATGAGCCTGGAGCTACAGCAGCGAACGGCCGCCCACGACCTTGCACAGGCATTGCGCATCGCACGCAGCCACGCGGTGCTGCAAAACCGGGTCGTGGTGGTGAAAGCGTTGCAGGAGGACTGGGGGTCAGGCTGGCGCATCCTGCTGGAACAGGAGCAACAGTCACTGAGGGAGAAACGCCATGCACGGCCGCTGGTCATCGTCGGCAACCAGCCGGTTGCCAGGCAGGTGAGGTTCAACGGCCTGGGTCTGCCCTTCCCCGTCCGCGGCGGTGTCCAGAACGGTACGCTGCATGTCTGTGGCCATGAGGGGAACAGCCGCTACCGGGTGGTAGTGGCACCCAGCGGGAGGGTCAGCCTGCGTGAGGGCGCGCAGGTGCACGCCGGTTGCGCAGGCCTTGCCTCGGCCCCTCCCATCAGATCAGCGAGCGCACCCGCAGCTCCTTGGGCATCGAGAACGTGATGTTTTCCTCACGCCCATCGAGCTCCTCGGCTCCCGTCGCGCCCCACTCGCGCAGTTGCGTGATGACGCCCCGCACCAGTACTTCCGGTGCCGAGGCGCCGGCCGTGATGCCGATGCGCTCTACCCCGTCGAACCAGCTGCGCTGCAAGTCCTCGGCGCCATCGATGAGATAGGCCGGCGTCGCCATGCGCTCGGCCAGCTCACGCAAGCGGTTGGAGTTGGAGCTGTTGGGGCTGCCGACCACCAGCACCACGTCGCACTCGTCGGCCAGTTGCTTGACGGCGTCCTGGCGGTTCTGGGTGGCATAGCAGATGTCGTCCTTGCGCGGGCCGCCGATGTTCGGGAAGCGTGCGCGCAGGGCATCGATGACGCGGCTGGTATCGTCCATCGACAAGGTGGTCTGGGTCACGAAGGCCAGGCGATCCGGGTCGCGCACCTGCAGGGTGGCGACATCCTTCTCGTCTTCGACCAGGTAGATGGTGCCGCCATTGCTGGCGTCGTACTGCCCCATCGTGCCTTCGACCTCCGGGTGCCCGGCGTGGCCGATGAGGATGCACTCCTTGCCATCGCGGCTGTACTTGGCCACCTCGATATGCACCTTGGTCACCAGCGGACAGGTCGCGTCGAATACCTTCAGGCCTCGGCCGGCCGCTTCCTGGCGCACGGCCTGGGATACACCGTGGGCACTGAAGATGACGATGACGTCGTCCGGGACCTGGTCCAGCTCCTCGACGAAGATCGCACCGCGGGCGCGCAGGTCCTCGACCACGAACTTGTTGTGCACCACTTCATGGCGCACGTAGATCGGCGGGCCGAAGACTTCAAGGGCCCGGTTGACGATTTCGATCGCCCGGTCCACGCCAGCGCAAAAGCCGCGCGGGTTGGCGAGTTTGATTTGCATGCTCGGCTCCAGGCTACAACGCCCTGACCTCGAGGATTTCCACCTCGAAGCTCAGGGTCTTGCCAGCCAGTGGGTGGTTGAAGTCGATGGTCACCTGGGCGTCGTCGAATGCCTTGACCACGCCAGGCAGCTCGGTATTGGCGGCATCGTTGAAGATCACCAGCAGGCCTTCGGAGAGCTCCATGTCGGTGAACTGCGAGCGCGGCATGACCTGCACGTTCTGCGGGTTGGGCTGGCCGAAGGCATTCTCCGGGGCCACGGTAACGGTGCGCTTGTCGCCGGCCTTGAAGCCGAACAGGGCAGCCTCGAAACCTGGCAGCAGGTTGCCGTCGCCGACCTTGAACATGGCCGGGGCCTTGTCGAAGGTGCTGTCGACGGTATCGCCGTTTTCCAGGTGCAGCGCGAAGTGCAGGGTCACTTCGGTGTTCTGACCAATGCGGGTCTCAGTCATTGACGGCTTCCTCGGACTTCTTGCTCTTGAACATATCCAGCGCCAGCATCACCGCACCGACGGTGATGGCGCTGTCGGCCAGGTTGAAGGCCGGGAAGTGATGCCGGTTCTGCCAGTGCACCAGGATGAAATCGACGACATGGCCCAGCACGACGCGGTCGTACAGGTTGCCCAGCGCGCCACCCAGCACCAGGGCCAGGGCGACGGCGAGCCAGGTCTCGTTGCGCCCCAGGCGCTTGAGCCACACCACCAGCACCGCGCTGACCACCAGGGCGATCAGGGCGAACAGCCAGCGCTGCCACCCGGAGCTGTCGGCCAGGAAGCTGAACGCGGCCCCGGTATTGTAGGCCAGGGTCCAGCTGAAGTAGTCGGGGATGACCACGATCTGCTGGTACATGCTCAGGTTGCTGTTGAAATAGAGCTTGCTGGCCTGGTCGAGGACCAGGACCAGCAGGCTCAGCCAGAGCCAGGCAAGGCGCCCGAAGCGCCCGGCGGCAGGGTTAGGCATAGTGGCGCACCTCGCCGTTTCCGCTCATGTTCTCCACGCAACGGGCGCAGATTTCCGGATGCTCGGGGTTGGCACCGACATCGGCACGGAAGTGCCAGCAGCGGCCGCACTTGGCATGGCCGGACTTGACCACCTGCAGCTTGAGGCCCTCGACTTCGGTGACCACGGCATGCGCAGGCGCCTGGACGAACGGCACGACGCTGGCCGCCGAGGTGATCAGCACGAAGCGCAGCTCGTCGCCCAGCTTGTTCAGGTCGGTGCTCAGCGACTCGTCCGCGAACAGGGTGACTTCGGCCTGCAGGTTGCCGCCGATGGCCTTGGCCGCACGCTGGTTCTCCAGCTCCTTGTTGACCGCGGCCTTGACGGCCATCACGCGGTCCCAGTAGGCGCGGTCGAGCTCGAAGCCTTCCGGCAGCTCGGTCAGGCCCTGGTACCAGGTGTTGAGCATGACCGACTCGTTGCGCTCGCCCGGCAGGTACTGCCACAGCTCGTCGGCGGTGAAGGCCAGGATCGGCGCGATCCAGCGCACCAGCGCCTCGCTGATATGGTACAGCGCGGTCTGGCACGAGCGGCGCGCGACGCTGTTGGCACCGGTGGTGTACTGGCGGTCCTTGATGATGTCGAGGTAGAAACCGCCCAGCTCCTGCACGCAGAAGTTGTGGATCTTGGAGTACACGTTCCAGAACCGGTATTCGCCGTAGTGCTCTTCGAGCTCGCGCTGCAGCAGCAGGGTACGGTCGACCGCCCAGCGATCGAGCGCCAGCATGTCTTCGGCTGGCAGCAGGTCGCGGGCCGGGTCGAAGCCCGACAGGTTGGAAAGCAGGAACCGCGCGGTATTGCGGATCCGCCGGTAGGCGTCGGCGCTGCGCTGCAGGATCTGCTCGGACACGGCCATCTCGCCCGAGTAGTCGGTGGCCGATACCCACAGGCGCAGGATGTCGGCGCCCAGGGTATCGTTGACCTTCTGCGGCTCGATGGTGTTGCCCAGCGACTTGGACATCTTGCGGCCGTTCTCGTCCACGGTGAAGCCGTGGGTGAGCAGCTCGCGGTATGGCGCGTGGTTGTCGATCGCGCAACCGGTCAGCAGGGACGAGTGGAACCAGCCACGGTGCTGGTCGGAGCCTTCCAGGTACAGGTCGGCGCGCGGGCCGGTGGCATGGCCGATGTCGTGGGAGCCGCGCAGCACGTGCCAGTGGGTAGTGCCGGAATCGAACCACACGTCCAGGGTGTCGGAGATCTTGTCGTACTGGGGGGCTTCTTCACCCAGCAGCTCGGCGGCGTCCAGCTTGAACCAGGCCTCGATACCCTCCTGCTCGACGCGCTTGGCGACCTCTTCCATCAGCTCGACGGTGCGTGGGTGCAGCTCGCCGGTCTGCTTGTCGAGGAAGAACGGGATCGGCACGCCCCAGTTGCGCTGGCGCGAGATGCACCAGTCGGGACGGTTGGCGATCATCGAGTGCAGGCGCGCCTGCCCCCAGGCCGGGACAAACTTGGTGTCCTCGATGGCCTTGAGCGCACGCTCGCGCAGCGGCTCGCCGGTGTTCGGCTGGCGGTCCATGCCGACGAACCACTGCGCGGTGGCGCGGTAGATCAGCGGGGTCTTGTGGCGCCAGCAGTGCATGTAGCTGTGGCTGATGGTCTCGGTGTACAGCAGCGCGCCGACTTCACCCAGCTTCTCGACGATGGCCGGGTTGGCCTTCCAGATGAACTGGCCGCCGAAG
This sequence comes from Pseudomonas sp., assembly GCA_029239415.1. The sequence goes on from JAQZAY010000106.1 coordinate 7,994, forward strand.
AACTCCAGCGACGGCACGTACACGCCGTTGCTCTGCACCGGGGTCAGGATGTCATCGTTGACCATGCCGTAGCGCTTGCAGGTGACGAAGTCGTCCTCGCCATAGGCAGGCGCCGAGTGAACCACGCCGGTACCGGCGCCCAGCTCGACATAGTCGGCCAGGTACACCGGCGACAGGCGCTCATAGAACGGGTGGCGGAAGTTGATCAGTTCCAGCGCCGAGCCAGGCGCGGTGGCCACGACCGAGCCTTGCAGGCCGTAGCGCCGCAGGCACGACTCGACCAGTTCCTCGGCCAGCACCAGCAGTTTCTCGCCGGTGTCGACCAGGGCATAGGTGAACTCCGGGTGCACGTTCAGCGCCTGGTTGGCCGGGATGGTCCACGGGGTGGTGGTCCAGATCACGATCTGTGCAGGCTTGGACAGGCTGGCCAGGCCGAAGGCGGCGGCCAGCTTGTCGGCGTCGGCGATCGGGAAGCCGACGTCGATGGTCTGCGACTTCTTGTCGGCGTACTCGACCTCGGCCTCGGCCAGGGCCGACCCGCAATCGAAGCACCAGTTGACCGGCTTGAGGCCCTTGAACACGAAGCCCTGCTTGACCATCTCGGCCAAGGCGCGGATTTCACCGGCCTCGTTGGCGAACTCCATGGTCTTGTAGGGGTTGTCCCAGTCGCCCAGCACACCCAGGCGGATGAACTCGGTCTTCTGCCCTTCGATCTGCTCGGCGGCGTAGGCGCGGCAGAGCTCGCGGGTCTGGTCGGGGCTCAGGTGCTTGCCATGGGTGACCTCGACCTTGTGCTCGATCGGCAGGCCATGGCAGTCCCAACCCGGAACGTAGGGCGCGTCGAAACCGGACAAGGTCTTGGAGCGGACAATCATGTCCTTGAGGATCTTGTTCAGCGCATGACCGATGTGAATCTTGCCGTTGGCATAGGGCGGGCCGTCGTGCAGCACGAATTTCGGCCGGTCCTTGCCAATCTCGCGCAGCTTCTGGTACAGGCCAATGCTGTCCCAGCGCTGCAGGATCTGCGGTTCGCGCTGAGGCAGGCCGGCCTTCATGGGGAAGGCGGTGTCCGGAAGGTTAAGCGTGGCTTTGTAGTCGGTCATTTCAGGCTCTTCGTTAGCGGTTGAGCGTGCCAATGGGCACGTGCGGCGGCGATGTCCGCATCGATCGCCGACTTCAGCGCCTCCAGGGAGGCAAAACGCTGCTCTTCGCGCAGCTTCTGGTGGAATTCCACCGTCAGGCGCCGGCCATAGAGATCGCCGGCGAAATCCAAAAGGTGTATCTCGAGGTGCGGGCGTCCGTCGCCTGCGACGGTGGGCCGGACCCCGATGTTGGCAACGCCTGGCCAGACCTTGCCGTCGATCTCGGCGCTGGTCAGGTAGACCCCGCTGAGCGGCACGCGGCGGCGCTTGAGCTGGATGTTGGCGGTCGGTGTACCCAGCTGGCGGGCGAGCTTCTGGCCATGCAGTACCCGGCCGCTGATCTGGTACGGGCGGCCGAGCAGGTGCGCGGCCAGGGCGAAGTCACCCGCGGCCAGCGCCCTGCGCACCTCGGTGCTGCTCACGCGCAGGCCATCCTCTTCGACGGTGCGCGCGGCCTCGACGCTGAAGCCATGCTGCTGCCCTGCCTCGACGAGGTAGGCGAAGTCACCGGCGCGGTCGCAGCCAAAGCGGAAGTCGTCCCCCACCTCGAGGTGGCGCACACCCAGGCCCTTGACCAGGATGGCTTCGACGAACTCGCGGGCGCTGAGCTTGCTCAGCCGCTGGTTGAACGCCAGGCACAGGACCCGGTCGATGCCTTCGGCGGCGAGCAGGTCGATCTTGTCGCGCAGGCGTGCAAGCCGGGCCGGCGCGGTGTCCGGGGCGAAGTACTCGCGCGGCTGCGGCTCGAAGATGACGACGCAGGTGGGCACCCCAAGCTCCTGCGCACGGTCGCGCAGGCGCGCCAGGATTGCCTGGTGGCCACGGTGAACCCCGTCGAAGTTGCCAATGGTGGCGACACAGCCCCGGTGCTCGGGGCGCAGGTTGTGAAGACCTCGAACCAGCTGCATAACGCGCTTCTTGCTCATAAAGTGGTCGATTATAACCACACCCGGGCGCTGGCGACAGGCAGCAGCGCCTTGCCGGAGTGTGGAATGCGAAAAACCGACGCCTGACTTCGCGCTCGCCTCAGTGCAGGGCCTTGCGCGCGAAATGCCGGGGGCGCACGCCGCACAGCAACAGGCAACCGAAATAGGTCACCACGCCGGCCAGGATCAAGGCGCCCAGGCGCACGAAACGCTCGAGCATGACGCCCTCTTCCCAGGCTGGCAGGTAGTGCATGCCTACCAGCAATACCGCCGACATCACGCTCACGGCCAGTACCAGCTTGAGCAGGAACAGTGCCCAGCCCGGCTGGGGCTGGAACAGTTGCTGCTGGCGCAGCTTCCAGTACAGCAGGCCGGCGTTCAGGCAGGCACCGATGCTGATGGCCAGGGCCAGGCCCGCGTGCTGCAGCGGGCCGACCAGCACCAGGTTGAGCAACTGCGTGGAGACCAGGGTGAAGACCGCGATCTTCACTGGGGTGCGAATGTTCTGCTGCGCGTAGAAACCCGGTGCCAGTACCTTGACCAGGATGATCGCCAGCAGACCGACCGAATAGGCGATCAGCGCGCGCTGGGTCATGGCGGCATCGACGGCGGTGAACTTGCCGTATTGGAACAGCGCGACGGTCAGCGGCTCGGCGAGGATCCCCAGGGCCAGCGTGCACGGCAGCACCAGCAGGAAACACAGGCGCAGGCCCCAGTCGAGGATCCGCGAGTACTCGTGCCGGTCGCGGTTGGCGTAGGTCTTGGCCAGG